>NZ_JAVKPV010000068.1:0-561 GCF_040981075.1 Kocuria sp. CPCC 205263
AGGCTCATGGCTGCATTAGCACAAGAAATAGCTTACTCCGAGCCTTATGCAAGCATCATAACGATTGCAAACACTATTCATAACAAATTCCCAACTTTGCGTATCAAAAATTACTTTAGACTTCCATCAAATAAAATAAATCACGTAAGTGATGTTATGATAGATGCTTTATCATCAAAAAAATCACAACTTGATAATGGAAAATCATTTGAAACTCTACGACGGGTATTAGCTTATATTGGTTTCGATAGTAAGATCGAAGTATCATTTAAGATATTAAATAGCTCTGACTCTTTTAATAAAATAAACTCTTTAGAGTATACGAAATCCCTAAATATATATGATATATCAAGAGTAAGGGCGTTTTTATCAAAGCTACCAGAAAGCAAAGCCATACCAGGAGTGTGGTCTAGTATCGAAAAAAATCCAAAAGTCGAGATGGTAATAGATTTTGAAAACCTTGGTCTTGATTTAGAAACAGAGTATTTACTTTCTGTTTTAAGACTGAAATATCATTTAATGAAATTAAAAATTCTAAGTGATGTAAAAATATCACTTTTC
>NZ_JAVKPV010000038.1:0-1126 GCF_040981075.1 Kocuria sp. CPCC 205263
ACGACGTCGCCGATCTTGTCGGTGATCCAGTCGTGGAAGGCGCCGATGTGGTGTTCGGAGGGGACGAGGACCCCGCCGGTGGCGTAGATCTTGGAGTTCATGGCGGGTTGGCAGCGTTCGCAGGCGTCGAAGTCCTGCTGGTTGACGCGGTGGAAGAGTTCCACGGAGGCGGTGACGTCCTTGCCGGAGTCCACGACGGTGGGGAGGTAGAGCCAGTCGCACTCGACGATGGTGTGGTCGGGGGCCATGGGGAACATGCGGTGGATGATGACGTGGTCGGGGACGAGGTTGATGAACACGGTGGGTCGCACGGTGATGGCGTAGTAGCGGCGGTCGTGGTCGTCGTCGACGCCGGGGAGCTTGTCGAGGCCTTCGGAGCCGTCGATGGTGAAGCCGGCGACGTCGTCGCCGAACTCCGCGCCGTGGCCGACGAAGTACTGGG
Source organism: Kocuria sp. CPCC 205263 (assembly GCF_040981075.1). Lineage (NCBI taxonomy): Bacteria > Bacillati > Actinomycetota > Actinomycetes > Micrococcales > Micrococcaceae > Kocuria > Kocuria sp. CPCC 205263. Next base: position 443 of record NZ_JAVKPV010000038.1, read on the forward strand.
CGGCGAGGCCGTCGGCGAACTCGGGCAGGACCTCGGTGAGTTCGGGGTGGATGGTGGCGCAGTGGTAGCACTCCATGAAGTTCTCGATGATGAGCTTCCAGTTGGCGCGCACGTCGTAGGTGATGCGCCGGCCCAGGGAGAGGTTGGCGATGTCGTAGCCCTCGATGGCCTGGGTGTCGCCGAGGCGTTCTTGGATGTCGCCCATGACGTCGTCCTCGAAGGAGGGGGGGTTCTCGGCCAGGCAGACCCAGACGTAGCCGAGGTACTCGCGGACCGGGATGGTGACCAGCCCGTATTCCTGGCGGTCGATGTCGGGCATCTTGGTGAGGTTGGGGGCGGCGATGAGCTTGCCGTCGAAGTCGTAGGTCCAGGCGTGGTAGGGGCACTGGAAGGAGCGGGTGGCTTCGCCGGTGTCCTCCATGCACAGTTTCACTCCGCGGTGGCGGCAGATGTTGTAGAAGGCGCGGATGCCGTGCTTGCGGTTGCGGGTGATGATGATGGATTCCCGGCCGATCTGGACGGTGCGGTAGGCGCCGGGCTTGTCGAGGTCGCCGGCGCGCACGGCGCAGAACCACATCTGCTCGAAGATGCGTTCCTGCTCGGCGCGGAAGACGGCCTCGTCCACGTAGGTGGAGCCGGGCAGGGTGGAGATCAGGGACTCCGAGACGACATTGGTGGACAACG
>NZ_JAVKPV010000069.1:0-556 GCF_040981075.1 Kocuria sp. CPCC 205263
TGGGCCCGCAACGGCAACCTCGCCTACCGGGCCGGGCGGGACATCCAGGCAGGGCGCGTGTGGGTGAACCAGTACCACACCTACCCCGCCCACTCGGCGTTCGGCGGCTACAAGTCCTCCGGGATCGGCCGCGAGAACCACCTGATGATGCTGGAGCACTACCAGCAGACGAAGAACCTGCTGGTCTCCTACTCCGAGGACGCCCAGGGCTTCTTCTAGGCCCCGGGCCCGGGCCTACCCGGACCCCTCGCCGGCCGGCCGCGGCGCGGCCGGGGCGGGCGCGCAGTTGCGGCACGGCCACTCCACGGGCAGCGCCGGGGCCGGCCACACGCGGTGCCGCGGCAGCGGGCGCTGCCGCGGCGGGGGCGGGGTCCGGTGCCGCGGGGCGGGCCGTGGCCGCGGGCGCGCCCACCGCTCCGGGCGGTCGCCGCGGGCCCGGAGCGGGGCGCGGGCGGGCAGCCACCGGGCGGCGAGCGCCCGGCCCAGGCGCACCAGCATCCGGCCCAGCCGGTGCAGCAGCACCGCCAGGCCGAGCATCGGCAGCAGCAGCAGGACG
>NZ_JAVKPV010000070.1:0-556 GCF_040981075.1 Kocuria sp. CPCC 205263
CTGCCCGGCGTCACTGCCCGGACACGGCCCCCGCGACGTGCTCGAACTCGGCGCTCGGGGCCTGGCCGCTGAGCACCACCGTGGAGTCCTTGAGCTCACCGACCCACGCGGTGAACTCGTCCTGCTTGCCCGACGCGTCACGGTGATGGATCTGCCATGTGATCCCATTGACCGTGCGCTCGTCCGTGGGCGGGATCAGCTGGGTGCGCTGCGCGAGCCACGTGGGATTGGATCGGGCGGTCTGCGCCATGTCCACCAGGTGGTAACCGGGGGAGAGGAAACCCACGTTCCACAGGGGGACGCCGTCCTGGGACTGCGCCTCCCAGCGCGCGTAGTTGGCGCTCCACCCGTCCCCCAACGCCGGGGCCGCGGGGGTGAACGGGGCCTGGTCACCCGCAAAGCGCGCCTCCTCGCTCACGTCCACGTGTGCTCGGTAGGGCTGGGCATCGGGCTTGGGCTGCAACCACAAAAACGGCAACAACAGGAGGATGAGCACGAGCATGGAGATGACCATGCCGCGGATGGGTGCGTTGATCCGCGAGGCCTGCTTGCGGGT
>NZ_JAVKPV010000071.1:0-554 GCF_040981075.1 Kocuria sp. CPCC 205263
GAAATCCGGCTGGGCCTCGAAGGGCGTTAGCAATCAGGAGAGAGTAAATGGCAGATCCAGAAATCAAATCCCCGTCAGAGTACGCGGTACTCCCTGCGGGTACCGAGGTTCGCTACGGTCAGAAGGGTGCAACCATTACCACCGCCGCGCTTCTGCAGAGCGCGATGGGGATTGGGGCCACGGGGAAAAAAGGCACCTTCCTCGAAGTGACACGCCTCATCGACAAAGAGCCAAAATACATGGCCGACATGGGTGAGGGCGAGGATAAAACGCTCGTCTTCATTGATGATCCATCCGATACCGTGCAGGAAGCGCTGCTGAGTGACGCCGATGCGAAAAAAACGGTGGTCTTCTTCATGAAGTTCCCCAACAAGCGCATTTCAGAAGTTGAACTGGTGCTGGCTGGCTGGAGCCTGCAGGCCGTTGACACACCGAAAGGCAAAGTGCTGCAGGTTGAGGTCTACGGCAAGCAGAACAGCGTTAAATGGTCCGTTGAGCAGCCAGTCGGTGGCGGCGAGTAACCTTCTATTTCCCCGCGCCGGTCGCGGGGCTTT
>NZ_JAVKPV010000039.1:0-1079 GCF_040981075.1 Kocuria sp. CPCC 205263
CTCGCGGCGGTGAGTCGGGCTGACAGGTGAGGACCTCCGGTTGTGAAGTGGAGCTGTCTAGGAACCGCTTCACCGACCGGAGGTCCTCGTGTCCCACGCTAACGCTGCCCTGACCCCACGCGCCCGTCTGCGGCTCGCACAACTCATCGTTGATCGTGGATGGAGCTGTGCCACGGCTGCCAGGATGTTCATGGTCGCCCCACGCACCGCGAGGAAATGGGCCGACCGGTACCAGGCCGAGGGCCGGACCGGGATGGCCGATCGCAGCTCGCGTCCGCGCACCAGCCCGACCCGGACCACGCCCGCCGTGGTTCGTCGGATCGTGGCCCTGCGCTGGCGGCACCGGCTGGGCCCGGTTCAGATCGCCGGCCGGCTCGGCATGCCGGCCTCGACCGTGCACGCGGTGCTGGTGCGCTGTCGGATCAACCGGCTCTCTCGTATCGACCGGGTCACCGGCGAACCTCTCCGCCGCTACGAGCACCCGCACCCCGGTGCGCTGATCCACGTCGACGTGACCAAGTTCGGCAACATCCCCGATGGCGGCGGGTGGCGTTATCTCGGTAAGCAGCAAGGCGATCGGAACAAGGCCACCACCGCGCTGCGGACCGGCAGAACCGAGAAGGGCAATCCGCGGATCGGCACCGCATTCGTGCACACCGTCCTCGATGACCACTCGCGAGTGGCGTACGCCGAGATCTGTGCCGATGAGAAGGCGGGCACCGCGATCGACGTGCTGCGCCGGGCGACGGCTTGGTTCGCCGCTCGGGGCGTCGCCGTGGAACGGGTGCTCTCCGACAACGGGTCCTGTTACCGCTCCCACGCCTGGGCCGAGGCCTGCACCGAACTGGGCATCAAACCCAAACGCACCCGCCCCTACCGGCCTCAGACCAACGGGAAGATCGAGCGCTTCCACCGCACCCTCGCCGATGGATGGGCCTACGCGCGCTTCTACGACTCCACCGATCAGCGGAACACAGCCCTACCGGATTGGCTGCACTTCTACAATATCCACCGAGCCCACTCCGCCCTCGGAGGCCGGCCACCGGTCACCCGACTGACCAACCTCCCTGGACATCACA
>NZ_JAVKPV010000072.1:0-547 GCF_040981075.1 Kocuria sp. CPCC 205263
GTCACCCGGCCGGTGCCCGTCTTCGACGCCACCGACGACCGGTTCACCGCCCCCGGGGACATGCCCGCGCGCATCACCGCCTGGTGCGAGGAGCGCGGTCTGGAGCCCCCGCGCACCCGCGCCGAGGTCGTGCGCTCGATCCTGGAGTCGCTGGCGGCCGCGTACGCCACCACGGTGGAGCAGGCCGAGCGCCTGTCCGGGCGCACCATCCGCACCGTGCACATCGTCGGCGGCGGGTCCCAGAACGCCCTGCTGTGCCAGCTCACCGCCGACCGCACCGGCCGTCCCGTCCTCGCCGGCCCCGTGGAGGCCACCGCCGTCGGCAACGTCCTGGTGCAGGCCCGCGCGGCGGGCCTGGTGACGGGGAGCCTGGAGGCGCTGCGCAGCATCGTCGCCGCCACGTTCGACCCCGTCCGCTACCGGCCGAGGACCGTTGCGGCCACCGCGCGCTGAACGGAGCGGCCCGTCCGGCACGGGCCCTCGGATCGCCGAGGAGGACCGCTGCCGGCCCGGTGAGGTCCGGGCAGCCACGACGAGTGCCGCCCCG
>NZ_JAVKPV010000073.1:0-543 GCF_040981075.1 Kocuria sp. CPCC 205263
GGAGCCCTCGGTGGAGGACACCATCGCGATCCTGCGCGGGCTCAAGGAGCGCTACGAGGCCCACCACAAGGTCCAGATCGCGGACGCCGCCCTCGTCGCGGCCGCCGCGCTGTCCCACCGGTACATCCCCGGCCGGCAGCTGCCGGACAAGGCCATCGACCTCGTGGACGAGGCCGCGTCCCGCCTGCGGATGGAGATCGACTCCGCCCCGGAGGAGATCGACCGGCTGCGCCGCGCCGTGGACCGGCTGACCATGGAGGAACTCGCGCTGCAGGGCGAGACCGACCCCGCCTCGGTGGAGCGCCTCGCCGTGCTGCAGCGGGAGCTGGCCGACAAGAAGGCCGAGCTGGACGCCCTCAACGCCCGCTGGGAGGCCGAGAAGGCCGGCCTCAACCGCGTGGGCGACCTCAAGGAGCGCATCGACAACCTGCGCTCGCAGGCGGAGATGGCCCAGCGCGCGGGCGACCTCGCGGAGGCCTCGCGCCTGCTCTACGGCGAGATCCCCGCGCTGCAGAAGGAGCTGGACCTCGCGCAGGAGCAGGA
>NZ_JAVKPV010000074.1:0-542 GCF_040981075.1 Kocuria sp. CPCC 205263
CCTTTCGGAATAGCTGAACTGCAGTTCTCTTCTTAGGTGTACAACCCATGAGAAAACATTTCCCTCAGGACGCGGAACATTCTGCAGTCGTTCAGGAGTGCCCTTACTGCCAGTCCAGAGCATTCCGTATACCTGATAGAGCTCCCTCATTACAGAGGCATGAATCTTTGCTGTCTCGCTATCGGTGAGGTAGCGCGAACGTGTGGTTACAGGATCGATATATATAGGCCCAGATGGGCTAGGATAGGCAGTCCCTCGGGAAATAGTCTCCGGCCATACAACTTTTCCGGAGTTGGTTGTATCGACTCTCATCCGGCGGACATAGAGACCATTCGTCTGATAGTCGTCAATCAGTGCAGTTGCCAACGATAGGGATTCACCACCGATAAGTCTGGTTCCTGCATCCCCATCAATAACACCGGTGTTTCTATCTCGGTAGAATTTCAGGAGTGAGCGGAGCAGATAATGTGCTGAAAGAGCCTGCGATTCACGAGAAGAACTGTTATTTCGTGGCAGAAATACAGCCAGGCCTCTATTGAAAG
>NZ_JAVKPV010000007.1:0-228463 GCF_040981075.1 Kocuria sp. CPCC 205263
CCCGGTCAGCACATCGTGGAGCGGTTCGTGCGCCAGGGCGGCTACGACGACCACCTGGCCGGCCTGCGCACGGAGTACCGGCGGCGCAAGCAGGCCATGGACGCCTCGATCGCCCGTCACCTGGGCTCCCGGGTGGTCACGACCGACCCCGAGGGCGGCTTCTTCCTGTGGGTGACCCTGCAGGGCGACGACGCGGCCGTGGCCACCCCCCGGCTGTTCGAGATCGCCCTCGCCGAGGGGGTCGCCTTCATCCCCGGTCCCGCGCTGTCCCCCTCGGGCCGGTTCCAGGACGCCTTCCGGCTGTGCTTCGCCTCCACGAGCCCGGAGCGCACGGAAGTGGGCGTGCAGCGCCTGGCCCGGGCCCTGGACCTCGCCCGGGCGGAGCTGACGGGACGGTAGTACCGGGCCGGCCTGGGACCCGGCGGCCGGGACGGCCTCGCCCAGGACCATGTCCACGGCCAGCTGGAGGTAAATCAGGAGTGGGATCCACACCATCGCGTCGCTCACGTCCGCGGCGCGCCCGCCCTCGGCCTGCGATCCCGCCGGCCACTCCGACCGCTGCCAGATCACGGCGGGGTCCAGCCAGGTGATGGGGTCCGTGGCGTGCTGGTGGTAGGCGATCCGCGGGCGCTCCCACGGCCCGTGCACGGCGTCGAACAGCGCCCGGCTCGAGGCGCGGGGCAGCTTCGGGGCGAAGAGGAAGGAGACCCAGCTGGGCCGGTAGGAGTACTGCGTCGCCACGATCGCCGTGCGCCCCGCGTTGAGGTACTCCACGGTGTCCACGGGCTGGCGCTCGAGCCAGCCCGACCCGGTGGGCGCGGCGACCACCGGCACCTCCCGCTCGAAGCCGCCGCGGGACGGCCCGTCACCTCCTCGATCTGTGCCGGGGTGGGCCCGCCGCCGACGAAGACGCGGCCCTGCATGCCGAGCGCCTCCCAGCGCACCGGCGAGTCCTCGCCCGCCGAGCGCCACCGGGAGCCGGACTCGACGACGCCCTCGGGGTCGTCGCGTCCCGTGCCGCGTAGACCCGGTCCGCCACGGCCAGCACGCCGAGCACCACGAGCAGGACGGCCAGGAGGACGGCCGAGGCCGCGCCCGGAGGCCCGGGCCCGCGGGTGCGGCGGGCGGCGGCCCGGAGCACGAGCCCCGCGAGCAGGACCCCCAGGCGGCAGCCGAGCGTGAAGCCGACCCCGGCGAGAAAGCCCTGGAAGACGGGCGGCCGCGGTAGCAGGGAGGGCGTCACCGCCGCCATGGAGAGGCCGAGCCCGGGCACGAGGCCGATCGAGCGCGCCACGGCGGGGGCGCTGGAACCGGGGTCCATGGCACGAGCGTGGTCGCCGCCCACCCCGGCGCCTGCGGGGCGCCTCACCCGCGGGTGGCGGGGGCCGGACCGGTGCGCTCCGCGGGCGCTGCCAGGAGCCGGTCGGCCACCAAGGACAGCACGGCGGCGAAGACCGGGCCGCCCCGCGCCTTCGGCGGCGCCCGGGTAGGCTTCGCGGATGAGAATTCCTCGTTCCTCCGGGCCCCGCCTGCTCCGTTCGTTCGCCGTCCGCTCCGCCCTGGGCATGGTGGCCGTGCAGGCGGCGGTGGTGGCCACCCTGGTGGCCACCGACGCGATCAAGCGCCGGAGCCGCTCGCGGCGCTCCGGGTTCCCGCGCCCGGGCACGTTCGAGCACACGGTCGCGGAGACCGGCACCACGATCTACACCTACGGCGAGGACCTCTACCGGGACATGCTCGCCGCGATCCGCGGCGCCCGGCACCGGGTGCTGCTGGAGACCTTCATCTGGAAGGACGACGAGGTCGGGCGCGAGTTCCTGGACGCCGTCAACGACGCCGCCGCCCGCGGTGTCGAGGTGCACGTCATGTACGACGGCTTCGGCAACCTCGTGGTGCCCCGCGGCTTCTACCGCTTCCACCCGGACGTGCACGTCTTCCGGTTCCCCGTCCTGCGCCCGCGCCTGCTGCTGAGCCCCCTGCAGGCGACCGGGCTGACCCACCGCAAGCTGCTGGTGGTCGACGACGAGGTCGGGTTCGTGGGCGGCTACAACCTCGGCTCGCTCTACGCCACGCAGTGGCGGGACACCCATGTGCGGCTCACCGGTCCCGCCGCCTTCGAGCTGGGCCACTCCTTCGCCGCGGTGTGGAACCACCCCTCGGCGCGGCGGACGAAGCTCCCGCACGTGAACCCGGGCTCCTGGGACTCGCGGGTGCGCGCGATCAACAACATCCCGGCCAGCCTCGTGTACCCGATCCGCAGCGTCTACCTCGACGCCATCCACCGGGCCACGGACCACATCTACCTGACCACCGCCTACTTCATCCCCGACCAGCAGATCCTCTCCGCCCTGATCGAGGCGTCCCGGCGGGGCGTGGACGTGCGCGTCATCCTGCCCGAGGACTCCAACCATGTGCTCGCCGACTGGCTCTCCCGCGGCTTCTACTCGACCCTGCTGGCCGCGGACATCACCGTGCTGCTCTACCGCCACGCCATGATCCACGCCAAGACCGCGACGATCGACGGGCAGTGGTCGATCGTCGGCACCGCCAACATCGACCGGCTGAGCCTGGGCTTCAACTACGAGACGAACCTCGAGATCCACGACCGGGACGTCGCCGCGGACATGGAGGCGGTCTTCGCCGCCGACAGCGAGAACTGCCGGGAGCTGACCGCGGGCCGGTGGGACGAGCGGTCCCCCGCGGCCTGGTTCGCCGAGACCGTCCTGGTGCCGCTGCGGCCTTTCCTGTGACGCCGTGGCCCCCCGGGCCGCTCAGTCCTGCGCGTCCGGCTCGTCCCCGGCCGGGGTAGGTCCGTCGTGCGGCCTCCCGCGGGCGTCGTGCTCCGTGGCCCCGAGCCGGCCGCCGGGGCGGTGCTGGTAGCGCATCCGCTGGTACTTCCACCGCTCGGCCATGCTCGCCTTGGACCGGGCGGTGTCCTGGGGGTCGAGCGGGTCCGGCCCCAGCACCGGGTCCTCCCCCGCCTGGTACCGGTCGCTCCACACCTGGATCACGGCCCAGCCCACCGCGGTGATCGGCACGGCGAGGATGGCCCCGAAGATCCCGCCGACGATGGTGCCCACCGTGAGGGCCAGGAGCACGACGATCGCGTGCAGGCTCAGGGTCCGGCCCATCACCACGGGCTGGAGGAGGTCGCCCTCGATCTGGTTGACGACGACGACGACGCCGGCCACGATCAGGGCGGTCCACGGGCCGTTGGTCACGAGCGCGACCAGGGCGGCCAGGATCCCCGCGACCGTGGCGCCGACGATCGGGACGAACCCGCCGATGAACACAATGACGGCCAGCGGCAGCGCCAGGGGCACCCCGAGCAGGGCCAGGGGCACCCCGATGAACACCGCGTCGACGGCGGCGACGACCGCGGTGCCGCGCACGTAGCCGCCGAGCACCTGGATCGCCCGGTCCCCGGACTCGGCGAGCCGCGCCCGGGTGCCGCCGTGGAACCAGCGCAGCGTGAAGTTCCACATCTTCGCGCCGTCCTTCAGGAAGAAGAACAGGACGACGGTCATGAGCACCACGCCGGCGAGGAACTCGGTGGCGGCCGTGAGCCCGCTGATGGCTCCCCCGGCGAAGGCGCTGGACGTGAGGAAGTCGGTGGCCCGCTGGAGCAGCGCGTCCAGGGAGGCGGTGTCCACGGGCAGGGGCCCGGACATGATCACGCGCTGCAGCTCCTCCCACCCCTCCACGGCCGAGGCCGAGAGGTTGTCCCACTCGCTGCGGACCGCGAGGACGATGCCCGTCACCACCCCGCCCACCAGGGCGAGGATGCCCAGGAACGCCGCCGCGGTGGCCAGCAGGGGCGACCAGCCCCGGCCCGTCAGCCAGCGCACGAGGGGGCTCACGGCCGAGGCCAGGATGAGGGCCACGAGCACGGAGATCACCACCAGCGACACGCGGAGCAGGATCCACGTCAGCCCGGCGAGCACGGCGGCGACGAGCAGGACCTGGGCGGAGCGGGAGCCCGCCCGTCCCAGGGGGTCCGACCACGGGCCCACGGCGGGGAGCACGGCCCGGGCCACGTCCCCGGGGTCCGCGGCCGGCCCGTCCGGCGGACCGCCGGAGGGGGCGGATGCCGCGCGCGCTCCGGGCGCGTCCGTGTCCGCTCCGGCGCCGGTGAATCCCGTCCCGGGCAGCGGGGAGGGTTGGTCGGGGGTGGGTGAGGTGCTCATGGGACGACTCCTGGTGGTGGGCCCGGCCGTTCCGTTCGAGCGGCCGGCGCTGGACGGCCTGCGGGTGCTCCCGCGTCCAGTAGAGCACCGCGGGCCGGGGCGCGGGAGACGGTGCTACCCTCGGGCGTCGGCGTGACGCGGGAGAGGCGGTGGTGGCCGTGGTGGCGGTGGTGGCCGTGGTGGCCGTGGTGGCCGTGGTGGCCGTGGTGGCCGTGGTGGCCGTGGTGGCCGTGGTGGCCGTGGTGGATCTCGACCCGAGCGCGGCCTTCGACGCCGTCGACCTGCTCGGCGTGCTGACCAACGGCATCCTGGGCGGGGTGGTGGCGCGCCAGCTGAAGATGGACCCCGTCGGCTTCGCGTTCCTGGCCGTTGTCTCCGCGCTCGGCGGGGGACTGCTGCGCGACACCCTCCTGCAGGTCGGCTTCCCCGTGGCCCTGACGAACCCCGCGTACCTGATCACGGCGATCGCCGGCGCCACCATCGCGTTCTTCCTGCAGTTCCGGGGGAAGTGGACCAACCGCGTGCTGGTGGTGGCCGATGCCCTGGCCCTGGGCTGCTGGGCGGCGACGGGCACGGGCAAGGCCCTCGACGTGGGACTGACCTGGCTGCCGGCCGTCATGATCGGGGTGATCACCGCCGTGGGCGGCGGGATGATCCGCGACATCGCGGTGGGGCGGGTGCCGATGATCTTCGGCGGCAACACCCTCTACGCGACCGGGGCGGTGATCGGCAGCGCCGAGATGGCGGTGCTGCACGGCCTGGGCTACCCAAAGTGGGGCATGGCCGCGGCGATCCTCACCGCCGCCACGGTCACCGTGGTGGCCCGGCGCCGGGGGTGGCGGCTGCCCGGGGCGGGCGAGTGGAACGTGCGCCTGCCCCGACGGGACTGGCCCCGCCCGACGTGGCGTCCGCGCCGGCCCGGCGGTCCCGGCCGCGGCGAGGAGCCCGGCGCGTCCTGACGCCCCGCCGGCCCGCGCGCGGGCAGGGGCGCGGCCCGCTCAGGCGCCCAGGACCCGCTCGAGGCCGTCCTGCATGTGGGCCCGCAGCAGCGTGTCCGCACGGTCCGCGTCCTGCCCGTCGAGCGCCTCGGCGATCTCGGCGTGCTCCCGGAGGCGGGCGTCGGCGGACCCGTAGGTCCCCTGCATGCCGGTCAGGGACATCCGGATCTGGGTGAGCAGCGTCCGGTGCATGCCGAGCAGCCGGGGGCTGCCGGCGAGCTCCACGAGCAGCTCGTGGAAGTGCAGGTCCGCCTCCGACATCGCACGCCCGTTCGGCTCCGGGGCGGCGGCCCGCATCTCGGCCAGCGGCACGGCCAGCGCCTCGGCGGCCCGTGAGCCGGTGCCCGTGGCCACGATCCGGCGCACGGCCGCGCACTCCACGGCCTCCCGGGCGAGGTACATGTCCCGGACCGCGTCCTCGGTCAGCTCCATCACGAACAGCCCGCGGTTGCGGTGACCCACCAGCAGGCCCTCCTGCGTGAGCCGCTGCATGGCCTCGCGCAGGGGTCCCCGGCTCACGTTGAGCTCCCTGGCCAGCTCCTGCTCCACGAGCTGGCTCCCGGGCGGGAAGCGGCCGTCGGCGATGGCCTCCCGCAGGATTCTGGCGATGAGCGCAGGGGTCGACTCCTGGACCACAGGGGGAAGGGCCGACCGGGCTGCCATGCTGCTCTCCATCTCTCGTCCGGCCCGGGGCGGGGCGCCCGGGCCGAGGATCCATCCTAGTTCGCGCCGTGCCGGCCGGCTCAGGGCTCCTCCGCGCGGGCGAACCGCAGGGTCTCGCCCCGGGCCCCGCCCATCCACACGTCCTGGCACGCGGCGGCCAGCTCGTCGAGGCCGTCCTCGATCGTGGCGAAGACGTTGCCCGGCACCCACCCCACGTCGCCGTTGAGCAGCAGGTTGTTCCGGCCGTAGAAGACGGCGAGGTCGATGAGCAGGCGGTGCTCGGAGGTCCCGGAGGAGGCGTCGTAGCCGTAGGCGGGGTTCTCGAGCACCCCGTCGAAGCTGAAGTAGCAGAGGTCCCCCGGGATGGGCGTCACGGTCTGGTTCTCGGGCCCCGGCTCCTCGGGCGCGAACGCCGGGACCAGGGCGTAGATCTCGTTGCGGGCGAACTTCCCGTGGAAGACCTGGCCGGCCAGGGGCAGCGCCCGCCAGACGGCCTCGGCGGTCCGGGGCGCCTCGCGGTCCAGGAGCCGGGCGCGGGCGGTGACGGCGCGCCGCTCCAGGCTGACGGTGAGGTAGCGGGTCACGGGGTGCTCCGCACCGGCACCGCGGCGGAGGACCGGGCCGCGGCCGGTGGGCGGAGGGCGCCGTGGCCGGCCGCGGCCTCGTAGGCGGCCGCGGCGTCGAGCACCCGCTGGTCGCCGTGGCGCGGGCCCACGATCTGCAGGCCGACGGGCAGCCCCTCCGCGGAGAGCCCGCACGGGACGGTGACCGCCGGCTGCTGGGTGAGGTTGAAGGGATAGGAGTAGGGCGTCCAGCTGGTCCAGTCCTGGCTCGGGGACCCGGCCGGGACGTCCGTGCCGGCCTCGAAGGCCGTCCGGGGCAGGGTGGGCGTGACGAGGACGTCGTAGCGCTCGTGCAGCAGGCCCATCCGGTGGCCCCATGCCATGCGGCAGGCCGTGGCGTCGAGGTAGTCCTGGGCGGTGAAGCCGTGGTGCCGCTCGAGCGCGGCGCGCAGGGAGGGGTCGATCCGTTCGAGCGCGCCCGCCCCGCCGCCGGCCACCACGGCCGCCGCGCCGCTGAACCAGAGCACGTGGTAGGCCCACACGGGGTCCTCCTGGCCCAGCTCCACCTCCTCGACCACCGCGCCGAGCTCGGCCAGCACCCCGACGGCCGCCCGCACGGAGCGCTCCACCCCGGGGTCGTTGACGCCGTAGCCGAGGTCCGGGCTGAAGGCCACCCGCAGGCCGGCTGCCCGCTCCGGGCCGGCCAGCCGGCCGAGGAAGCTCCCGGTGGGGGTGGGCAGCGCGGACCAGTCGCGGGGGTCGTACCCGGACAGGGCGTCGAGCATCGCGGCGGCGTCGGCCACGGTGCGGGCCAGCGGTCCGGTGTGGGCCAGCGTGCCGAAGGGGCTCGCCGGGTACAGGGGCACCAGCCCGTAGGTGGGCTTGAGCCCCACGATCCCGCAGAAGGAGGCCGGGATGCGGACGGACCCCCCGCCGTCGGTGCCCACCGACAGGGCGCCGAGCCGGGCCGCCACGGCGGCGGCCGAGCCGCCCGAGGAGCCGCCCGGGGTCCGGGCGGTGTCCCAGGGGTTGACCGTGACACCGGTGCGGGGGCTGTCCGTGACGCCCTTCCAGCCGAACTCCGGGGTGGTCGTCCTGCCGACGAGCACTGCGCCGGCCTCCTTGAGCCGGGCCACCGACGGGGCGTCCTCGACCCACGGCCCGGCGTCGTCGACGAGCAGGGAGCCCCGCAGGGTGGGCCGATCGCGGGCCAGGAGCAGGTCCTTGACCGTGGTGGGCACCCCGTCCAGCGGCCCGCGCCCCTCCCCGCGGGCCCAGCGCTCCTGCGAGTCCCGGGCGCCGCGCAGCGCCTCGTCGCCCTCCACGAGGCAGAAGGCGTTGAGGACCGGGTCCACGGCCTCGATCGCGCGCAGCGTCGCCTCGACGACCTCGACCGGCGACAGCTCGCCCGCGGCGTAGGCCGCCGTCAGCTGCAGCGCGGACAGCTCCAGCACGTCCTGCACGAGACCCCCTCCGGCCGCTACGATTGTCGACAATCAAACTGTAAGCTTTTCGCCGATCCCGTCCAACCCTCCCGGGAGGAGGCGCCCCGACGTGCACACCGTGGTCATGCTCTATCCGGGGCACAGCGCGGAGGACGACTACGCGGTGCTGGAGCGCCTCGTGCCGGACGCCGCCTTCCCCGTGGTGCACACCTGGGAGGGCGGCACCGCGCACGACGTCGGGGCGCTGCTCGACCTCGGCGCCCGCCGGCACCTGGAGCCCGCCGCCCGCCGGGCGCGCGCCCACGCCCCGGACGCCGTGCTGTGGGCCTGCACGTCGGGCAGCTTCGTGCACGGCCGGGAGGGCGCGCTCGTCCAGGTCCGCTGGGTGGCCGAGGCCGGCGGCGCTCCCGCCTCCTCGACGTCCTGGGCGTTCTCGGCGGCGGTCCGCCACCTGGGGGCCCGCCGGGTCGCGGTGGCGGCGACGTACCCGGCGGACGTCGCGGCCCGCTTCACGGCCTTCCTGGCCGGGGACGGCATCACGGTCACGGCGCTGTCCGCCCACGGCGTCCCCAGCGGCGAGGACGCCGGGCGCCTCGACGCCGAGTGGCTGCTCGGGGCCGCGCGTGCCGCGGACGTCCGGGGCGCCGAGTGCCTGCTCGTCCCGGACACGGCCCTGCACACGGTGACCGCCCTGCCGGGCCTCGAGCGGGCGCTCGGGCTGCCCGTGCTGACCGCCAACCAGGTGACGGCGTGGCACGGGCTGCGGCTGGCCGGACACCCCGCCCGCGCCGACCGGCTCGGCGCCCTCTTCCGGGCGTGACCCGGGCCGGCTCAGCGCAGCTCGGCCTCGCGGGACGGCAGGGCGCACAGGCGCTGCCCCGGGCCCTCCGGGGCCAGACCCAGCCGGCGCAGGCCCGCCCACAGCGTGACCTGGTTGGCGGTCAGTACCGGCTTGCCCAGCTCCTGCTCGAGGGGCGCGATGAGGTCGTAGGTGGGCAGGTTGGTGCAGGCGACGAAGACGGCCCGGGCCTCCTGCCGGTCCGCCCGGCGGACGAGGTCCGCCGTCACGGCGTAGGGGACGTGCCAGATGAGCCGGTCCAGCCCCAGGCCCGCGCAGGCGACGACGTCCCTGCCGTCCTCCGCGAGGAAGTCCTCCAGCCGCTGCGTGAGCCGCTCGACGTAGGGGGTGGCGATCGCGAGGGCGGTCACGCCCAGGGCGTCGAGCGCCTCGAGCAGCGCCTCGGAGGTGGTGAGGGCCGGGACACCGGTCTCCTCGGTGATCGTCCGGGAGATCCGCCGGGCCCCCCGCCAGCCGTGCACGAAGCTGCCGGACGTGCAGGCGTAGACCACGGCCTCCGGGCCCACGGCCGCCAGGGAGCGGGCCGCCGCCCTGATCTCGGCGTCGTCGCCGATGCGCGCGGCCATGAGCTCGTCCACGACCAGGGGATGGTACGGCGTGCGCGCCACCGCCAGGGACGTCGTCGCGGGCATCCACCGCCACATCTCGCGGTCGAGGGCCATGTCGTAGGGGTTCACCACGCCGAGCACGCGCTGGACGCCGGGGCCCTCCGGGATGGGCGTCTGCGGGGCGGCCATGCCTCCATGCTGGCACCGCTCCGGCCGGCCGACAACGGTCGTGACCGGACACGACGAGGGCCCGGGAGCCGTCCTCCGGCGTCCCCCGGGCCCTGGCGACCGCCGGGTCAACGCTGCAGCTGCTCCGCGGCGGTGGGGTCCGAGTCGTTGAGGAACTTCTGGATGCGCTCGGCCTCGTCGAACTCGCCGATGGCCGCGGCGGCCCGGCCCAGGGCCGCGAGCGCCCGCAGGAAGCCGCGGTTGGGCTCGTGGGAGAACGGGACGGGCCCGTGGCCCTTCCACCCGTGGCCGCGCAGGGCGTCGAGGCCGCGGTGGTAGCCCACGCGGGCGAAGGCGTAGCCCTCGAGGACGCGACCCTCGGCGAGGGCGTCCTCGGCGCACATGGCCCACGCGAGGGAGGCCTTCGGGAAGCGCGCGGCGAGGTCCTCCGCCTCGTCGCCCGCCTCGATGCGCTCGACCAGGCCCGGGTCCTCGGTGAGGAAGGTGGGCTCGGGGCCGCCGAGCAGGTTCTTGCCGGTGAGGCTCATGGGGGACGGGGTCCTTTCGGTGCGCGGGACTGCGGGGGCGTGCGGGACGGGCGCGGGAACGACGGCGGCGCCCCGCTCGGGCAGGACGCCGCCGTCGTGCTGCGCGGCCGCGGAGGGGCGGCTACTTGACGGAGGTCCCGGCGGAGCCGAGGTTCTGGCAGGCCTCGACCACGCGGGCGGCCATGGACTCCTCGGCCAGGGCCCCCCACACGCGCGGGTCGTACTTCTTCTTGTTGCCGACCTCGCCGTCGATCTTCAGGACGCCGTCGTAGTTGGCGAACATGAACCCGGCGATGGGGCGGGTGAAGGCGTACTGGGTGTCGGTGTCCACGTTCATCTTGACCACGCCGTAGGAGACAGCGTCGGCGATCTCCTGCGCGGAGGAGCCGGAGCCGCCGTGGAAGACGAGGTCGAACGGGCGGTCCTGGCCGAGCTTCTTGCCGACCTCCGCCTGGATCTGCTGCAGCAGCTCGGGGCGCAGCTTGACCCCGCCGGGCTTGTACACGCCGTGCACGTTGCCGAAGGTCAGGGCGGTGAGGTAGCGGCCGTTCTCGCCGGCGCCGAGGGCCTCGACCGTGGCGAGACCGTCCTCGACGGTGGAGTACAGCTTCTCGTTGATCTCGTTCTCGACGCCGTCCTCCTCGCCGCCGACCGCGCCGATCTCGACCTCGAGGATGATCTTGGCCTTGTTCGTGCGGGCCAGCAGGTCCTGGGCGATCCTGAGGTTCTCGTCGAGCTCGATGGCGGAGCCGTCCCACATGTGGGACTGGAAGATCGGGTCCTCGCCGCGGGCCACGGCCTTCTCCGACTCCTCCAGCAGCGGCAGCACGAAGCCGTCGAGCTTGTCCTGCGGGCAGTGGTCGGTGTGCAGGGCGATGTTGACGTCGTAGTTCTTCGCGACCTCGCGGGCGAAGGCGGCCATCGCGAGCGAGCCGTTGACCATGTCCTTGACGGAGGCCCCGGACCAGTAGGCGGCGCCGCCGGTGGAGGCCTGGATGATGCCGTCCGAGCCGGCCTCGGCGAAGCCGCGAATGGCCGCGTTGAGGGTCTGGGAGGAGGTGACGTTGATCGCCGGGTAGGCGAAACCCTTCTCCTTGGCCCGGTCGATCATCTCGGCGTAGACATCAGGGGTTGCGATGGGCATGCTGGCTCCTTCGGTTCGGGTGTGGCCTGGCTCCCACTCTAGCCAAAGCCGCGCCGCGGGACGACGGGGGAACGGCGGGTGGACACGGCGGGTCGCCCGTCAGGCGACCGGCTGGCCGAAGACGTGGCGCCGGATCCAGGCGTGCATCGCCACCGCGGCCGCCGCGGAGGCGTTGATGGAGCGGGTCGAGCCGAACTGGGCGATCGACAGGGTGGCCCGGGCCGCGGCGTGCATCTCGGGGCTCAGCCCCGGCCCCTCCTGGCCGAGCACCAGCACGCAGCGCTCGGGCAGGTCGTAGGTCTCGAGCCGCTGCGAGTCGGGGAAGTTGTCGATCCCGATCACGGGCAGGCCCTCGGCGTCCGCCCAGGCCGCGAACTCCTCGACGCTCGCGTGGTGGCGCAGGTGCTGGTACCTGTCGGTGACCATCGCTCCCCTGCGGTTCCAGCGGCGTCTGCCGATGATGTGCACCTCCCGGGCGAGGAACGCGTTGGCGGTGCGCACCACGGAGCCGATGTTCAGGTCGTGCTGCCAGTTCTCGACCGCCACGTGGAACCCGTGCCGGCGAGTGTCCAGATCGGCCACGATCGCGTCCATCGTCCAGTACCGGTAGACGTCCACGACGTTGCGCCGGTCCCCGTGCTCGAGCAGCTCCGGGTCCCACTGCTCCCCCTCGGGCCACGGGCCCGCCCAGGGGCCGACGCCCACCGCGGGGGCCGGTCCCGCGGCGCCGGTCTCGGCGGCGGGGTCAGTCAAGCCCGAGCTCGTCCTTCGTGAAGGCGTAGAGGCACGGCACGCCCGCCGTCTCCTCGATGCGCTCCTTGGCGCCGGTCCGCCGGTCCACGATGATCGCCACGGCCACCACGTTGGCGCCCGCCCGCTGCAGGGCCTCCACCGCGGTGAGCGCGGACCCGCCGGTCGTGGAGGTGTCCTCCACGACGACGACGTCGCGGCCCTGCACCGGGGGGCCCTCGACCTGGCGGCCCATCCCGTAGCTCTTCTGGGCCTTGCGGACCACGAACGTGTCGACGGCCCGGCCCTGGTCCCCCGCCGTGCGCATGATCGCGTGGCCCACGGGGTCCGCGCCCATGGTCAGCCCGCCCACGGCGGCGCAGGAGATCCCGGCCTCGTCGAGCAGCGCCAGCATCACCTGGCCCACGTAGCGGGACGCCTCGTGGTGGAGGGTCACGCGGCGCAGGTCCACGTAGTAGTCGGCCTCGATGCCGCTGGCGAGCGTGACCCGGCCCCGCACCACGGCGAGGTCGATGATCAGCTGGCGGAGGCGGTCGCGGGCCGTCGCGAGGTCGACGGGCGAGAAGTCGGTGGTCATGGGTCCCAGTCTATGGGGCGGGCTCTCAGCGGGGCGCCATGCGCAGCGCCCCGTCCATCCGGACGGTGGTGCCGTTGAGGTAGTCGTTGTCGAGGAACGCCGCCACGAGCTGGGCGAACTCCCTGGGCCGGCCGAGCCGGCGCGGGAACGGCACGCCCGCCGCGAGCGCGGCCCGGAACTCGTCGCCCACCGCCGCGAGCATGGGCGTCTCGATCACGCCGGGGGCGATGGTGTTCACCCGGATGCCGGCGCTCGCGAGGTCTCGGGCCGCGGTGATGCCCAGGCTGTGCACCCCGCCCTTCGACGCCGCGTAGGCGGCCTGCCCCACCTGCCCCTCGAACGCGGCGACGGAGGCCGTGTTGACGACCAGCCCGCGCTGGCCGTCGTCGTCGACGGGGTCGGTGGCGGCGATCCGCTCCGCGGCCAGGGCGAGGACCGTGAAGGTGCCGAGGAGGTTCACGCGCAGCACGGTCTCGAACAGGTCGAGGTCGTGCACGCCCTGCCGGCCCAGCACCCGGGCCGAGGGGCCGATGCCGGCGCAGTTGACCACGGTGCGCAGGGGCCCGGAGCCGGCCGCGGCCGCCACCGCCTCGCGCACCTGCTCCCGATCGGTGACGTCGGCGGGCACGCGGGTGACGCCGGGGGCGTCGGGGGCGTTCTCGAGCGCGGCCGGGAGGTCCACGCCGAAGACCCGCACGCCGCGCCCCGCGAGCATCGCGGCGGTGGCCGCGCCGAGGCCCGAGGCGGCGCCGGTGACGAGGGCGGAGGTGTCGGTGACGTCCATGCGGGGTCCTTTCGGAGGAGCTGCTCGAGGCGGTGGGGGGCGGACGGTGGTGCGGGGACCGCACTCAGACAAACGCGGAGACGCCGGTGACGGCGCGGCCCACGATGAGGGCGTTGATCTCGTAGGTGCCCTCGTAGGTGTAGAGGATCTCGACGTCGTTGAAGAGCTTGGCCATCTCGTGGTCGGTGACCACGCCGTTGCCGCCGAGCAGGTTCCGGCCCAGGGCCGCGGACTCGCGGGCCAGGGACGTGGTGGTGGCCTTGGCCAGCGCGGCGTGGGGCATGTCGAAGCCGCCGTCCTCCTGGAGCCGGGCGATCTGGGCCATGAGGCCCAGGGCGGCCGTGGCGTTGCCGAGGATCCGGGCGAGGGGCTCCTGGACGAGCTGGAACTTCGCGAGCGGGCGGCCGAACTGCCGCCGGGTCAGGGCGTAGTCGCGGGCGACGTCGAAGATCGCGAGCTGGACCCCGGCGCTCTGCCAGCCCACCCAGGCGCGGGAGTTGCGCAGCATCACGTTGGCCGCGGCGAAGTCCCGTGCCCCGGGCAGGGCGCCGGCGGCGGGGATCCGGACCTCGTCCAGGACGATGTCGGCGTTCTGCATGATCCGCAGCCCGATCTTGTGCTCGATTTTCGTGGCGGACCAGCCCGGGCGGTCGGTCTCCACGAGGAAGCCCTTGACCTTCCCGTCGGCGGTGTCCCGGGCCCAGACGATCGCGACGTCGGCGATCGTGCCGGCGCCGATCCAGCGCTTGGTCCCGGTGAGCACCCACTCGTCCCCGTCCCGGGTCGCGGTGGTGGCCAGGCCGCCGGCGATGTCGGAGCCGTGCTCGGGCTCGGTGAGGGCGAAGGCGCCGAGGGCCCGGAAGCGGCGCAGGTCGGGCAGCCAGCGGGCCTTCTGCTCCTCCGAGCCCAGGGCGGCGATCAGGTCGACGATGAGCTCGTTGTGGATCCCCACGAGGGCACTCAGCGACACGTCGGCCCGGGCGACCTCGACGTAGGCCAGGCCCCGGTAGAGCCGGCTCGCCCCGGAGAGCTCGAGCTCGCCGAGCCCGTGGGCGGCCAGTGCCGGGAGCAGGTGGGACGGGAACTCCTCACGGTCCCAGTAGGGCGTGACCACGGGGCGGACCTGCTCCTGGAGGAAGGTGTGCAGGTCGGCCAGCCGGGCGCGCTCCTCCGGGGGGAGCAGGGCGGCGAAGCAGAAGAGGTCGGCGTCCGGGAAGGGGATGCCGGGGTGCTGCTCCACGGACGGGGATTCGCCGCGCAGGACGGGAGTCATGGGTGGTCCTCTCGTCGGCCCGTCACGACGGGGTGGGTCGTGTGAGCCGGGTCATACGAAAACGGTGGTGGTCCCGATCGTACTGCGCGGGCCGGGGAGGCGCCGGAGCGCTCCGGCGCGGTGCTCAGCCCGCCGCGACCCGGCCGTGCTCGAGCACCACGACGTGCTCGGCGAGGGCGGCGGCGTCCCCGGGATCGTGACTGATGACCAGGGCCGTGCGCTCCGCCAGCACCCGGACGAGCAGCTCGCGGACGAGGGGCCGGGCGGCCGCGTCCAGGGCGGAGAACGGCTCGTCCAGCAGCAGCAGCCGCGGCTCGGCCGCCAGGGCCCGGGCGATCGCCACACGTTGCGCCTGGCCGCCGGAGAGCTGGGCCGGGCGGCGGTCGGCGAACTGCTCGGCGCCCACCTCGGCGAGCCAGTGCCGGGCGGCGGTCCGCGACCGGGCGCGGCCCGCCCCGCGGCTGCGCGGGCCGAAGGCCACGTTCTCGAGCACGCTCAGGTGCGGGAACAGCAGCGGCTCCTGGGCCATGAGCGCGATGCCGCGCTCGTGCGGGGGCATCCAGCGCCCGCGCCCGGTGGCGTCGAGGTCGAAGAGCACGGTCCCGCCGAGGGTGCACCGGCCGGTGTCCGGCACGAGCAGCCCGGCGAGGACGGCGAAGAGGGTGGACTTCCCCGCGCCGTTGTGGCCGGTCACCGCCACGGTGGCCCCCGGCGGGACGCTCAGCGAGAGGTCCACGTCCCGGGCGGCCAGCCGGGCGGTCACGGACAGCCCCTCCGTCGTCGCCGCCCCGGTCACCGCCGGCTCGCCGTCCGGCGCACGGGGGCGGAGAGCCCCACGACGAGGACCGCCACGACCACGAGCACGAGCGAGAGGGCGACGGCGGCGTCCGGGTCCGTCTCCCGCAGCAGGTAGATCTCCAGGGGCAGGGTCCGGGTGGTCCCCTGCAGGCTGCCGGCGAAGGTCAGGGTGGCCCCGAACTCGCCCAGGCAGCGGGCGAAGGAGAGCACCGCGCCGGACGCCAGCCCCGGCAGCACCAGCGGGAGGGTGACCCGGCGCAGCACGGTGGTGGGCCGGGCGCCGAGCGTGGCCGCGACCTCCTCGTAGCCCGCCGCCGCGCTGCGCAGCGCCCCCTCGAGGCTGACCACGAGGAACGGCAGCGCCACGAACGTCTGGGCGAGCACCACGGCCACGGTGGTGAAGGCGATGCTGATCCCCGCCAGCTCGAGGTGGCGCCCCACGAGCCCGTGGCGCCCGAAGGTGTGGAGCAGGGCGATCCCGCCGACCACGGGCGGCAGCACGAGCGGCAGCAGCACCAGCGCCCGCAGCAGCCGTGCCCCGGGCAGCCGGGCGCGGGCCAGCACCAGGGCCAGCGGGGCGCCCAGGAGCACGCACAGCGCGGTGGAGACGGTCGCGGTGCGCAGGCTCAGCCACAGCGCGGTGCGGGAGGACTCGGAGGTGATCAGGCCGAGGAAACCGCCCCCGTCCACCCGGGCGAGCATCCCGAGGACCGGCAGGACCACCACCAGGGCGCCCAGGGCCGCCGGGATCCACACCCAGCCGGGGACGGTGCTGAACCCGCGGGGACGACGCCGGGTCACGGCGCCCCGAACCCCGCCCCGGCCAGGACCTCCCGGCCGCGGTCGCCGGCGACGAGCTCGGTGAACTGCCGGGCGAGCTCCGGCTCGTCGGAGTCCGTGAGCGCGGCGACGGGGGAACGGGTGACGGCCTGCGCCGCCTGCGGGACCTCGACGACCTCGACCGCGTCCCCGGCCGAGCGTGCGTCCGTGGCGTAGACCAGGCCGGCGTCCGCCTGGCCCGAGACGACCTTGCCGAGCACGTCCGTCACGGAGCCCTCCTCGCTCACCGGGCTCAGCCGCACGCCCGAGGACTCCTGGACCCGCTCGCCGGCGGCGCCGCACGGCACCTGCGGGGCGCACACCACGACCTGCACGCCCGGCTCCGCCAAGTCCTGGAAGGACGCGACGTCGGCGGGGTTGCCGGCGGGCACGACCACGGTCAGGACGTTGGTCGCGAAGACCTCGGGCTCGCCGTCGACCAGGCCGGCCGCCACGGCCCCGGCCATGCTCCGCTCGTCCGCGGTGGCGAGGACGTCGGCGGGCGCCCCCTCCGTGAGCTGCTGGACCAGGGTGGAGGACCCGGCGAAGCTCAGGGACACCTCGACCCCCGGGTGCTGCGCCTCGAACTGCTCGGCGAGCTCGGTGAAGGTGCCGGTGAGGGAGGCGGCGGCGTGGACGTCGAGAACGGTCGCGGGGTCCCCACCGGCCCCGCACCCGGTGGCGCCGAGGTCGAGGGCGGCGAGGAGGACGGCCGCGGCGGGGGCCCTGGCGCGCACCGCCGCCTCACGCCCCGGGGGTCTCGACGACGACACTGGTCGACTTGACGACGGCCGTGGCCACGCGGCCGGGCTCCAGGCCCAGGTCCCGGACGGCCTCGGTGCTCATGAGCGAGACCACCCGGTGCGGACCGCACTGCAGCTCCACCTGGGACATCACGGTGTCCGAGACGACCTCGGTGACCAGTCCCACGAACCGGTTGCGCGCCGAGCTGGCGACGTGCGCGGGGTCCTCGGGCCGGACGGCGCGCTCCTTGAGCAGGCGGGCCAGCTCCAGTCCGTCGACCACGGTCTGGCCGGTCGCGCTCCGGGTGCTGTGCAGCGCGCCCTGGTCGATCCAGCGCCGGACGGTGTCGTCGCTGACGCCGAGGAAGCGGGCGGCTTCGGCGATCCTGAGCTCGGTCATGGCGCCATGCTATCCGCACCTGCGGTCATTCGTCCGGCATTGCATCCGCAGGTGCGGATCCTCAGGCGTCGGCGACGACCTGGCGGACGGCCTCGCCGTAGCGCTCGAGCTTGGCGTCGCCGACGCCGGAGATGCCGCGCAGCTCCCCCAGCGAGCTCGGCCGGGCCTGGGCGATCGCGGCGAGGGTCGCGTCGTTGAAGACGACGTACGCCGGCACGCCCTGCTCCTTCGCCACGGCGGAGCGCCAGGCCCGCAGCTGCTGGAAGAGCTCCTGCTGGGGCTGGTCGAGGACCGGGGGCGCGGCGCCGGTCCTCGGCGTGCGGACGGTCCTGGCCCGCTCCGGCTCGCGCCGCAGGCGCACCTCCCGCTGCCCGCGCAGCACCTCCCCGGCGGCCTCGGTGAGCGCCAGGACGCCGTACTCGCCCTGCACCTGGAGCAGGCCCTGGGCGAGCAGCTGGCGCACCACCCCGCGCCACTCCTGGTCGCTCAGCTCGGTGCCGATGCCGAACGTGGTGAGCTCGGTGTGGCGCATCCGCACCACCCGCTCGGTCTCCCGGCCGAGCAGGATGTCCACCAGGTGCCCGGCGCCGAACTGCTGGCCCCGCTCCCGCTGCAGCCGCACGATCGTGGACATGAGCTTCTGCGCCGGGACCGTGCCGTCGAAGGCCTCGGGCGGGTCCAGGCACGTGTCGCAGTTGCCGCACGGCTCGCTCGCCTCGCCGAAGTAGCGCAGCAGCTGCCGGCGGCGGCACTGCACCGTCTCGCACAGCGCGAGCATCGCGTCCAGGTGCAGCGTCTGGGCGCGCTTGCGCTGCCGGTCCCCCTCGCCGTCCTCGATCATCCGGCGCTGCTGGACGACGTCCTGCAGCCCGTAGGCCAGCCACGCCGTCGACGGCAGCCCGTCGCGCCCGGCGCGCCCGGTCTCCTGGTAGTAGCCCTCGACGCTCTTGGGCAGGTCGAGGTGGGCGACGAAGCGCACGTCGGGCTTGTCGATCCCCATGCCGAAGGCGATGGTCGCGACCATGACGACGCCGTCCTCGCGCAGGAAGCGGGTCTGGTGCTGCGAGCGCACCTCGGCGGGCAGGCCGGCGTGGTACGGCAGCGCGGTGACGCCCTGGCCGGCCAGCCACTCCGCGGTGCGCTCGACCGAGGCGCGGCTGAGGCAGTAGACGATGCCGGCCTCGCCGTCGTGCTCGGTCCGGATGAGCTGGAGCAGCTGTCGGCGGGCGTCCTTCTTGGGCCCGACCCGGTACTGGATGTTGGGGCGGTCGAAGCTGGAGACGAAGACCCGGGCGTCGTCCAGGCGGAGGTTGTGGACGATCTCCTCGCGCGTCTCCGCGGTCGCGGTGGCGGTGAGGGCGATGCGCGGGACCCCGGGCCAGCGGTCGTGGAGGATCGTCAGCCCGAGGTAGTCGGGGCGGAAGTCGTGGCCCCACTGGGCCACGCAGTGCGCCTCGTCGACGGCGAAGAGCGCGATGCGGGCGCGGTCGAGCAGGTCGGCCGCGACCGGGAGTCGCTCGGGAGCGAGGTAGAGCAGGTCGAGCTCGCCGGCCAGGAGACGACGCTCGACGGCGCGGCGCTCCTCGACGGTCTGGGTGGAGTTGAGGTACGCGGCGCGCACGCCGACCTGCTCGAGGGCGTCGACCTGGTCGTGCATGAGCGCGATGAGCGGGCTGATGACCACCCCGGTGCCCTCCCGGACGAGCGCCGGGATCTGGTAGCACAGGCTCTTGCCGCCGCCGGTGGGCATGAGCACGAGGGCGTCCTCGCCGCCGGTGACCGCGTCGATGATCTCGGCCTGCTGCCCGCGGAAGGCGTCGTAGCCCCAGACGCGGGTGAGCACCTCGAGGGGCGCGGGGCGCGTCACGGCGTGCGGGGGGCGCGCGGGGCGCGTCCCGGGGGCTGGCGCGGGGTGGGGGTGGGCGGGTGCGGCGTGTGCAGCGGCGCGGTCGCGGGGCGGTCGGCCGTGACGGCCAAGGCCTGGCCGTCGATCCGCAGCGCCACCTCGCCGGCGTCCCCGTCCAGGACCCGCACGGTCGTGCCCGAGCGGGTGATCTCCACGCCGAGCCGGCGGCCGTGCCACCGGAGGCGGAAGGCGATCCGGTGCAGCCGCTCCGGGAGCCGGGGGGCCAGGCACAGCTCGCCCCCGTTCGTGTCCAGTCCCCCGAACCCGCAGACCACGGCCAGCCACGACCCGGCGGCGGAGGCCAGGTGCAGCCCCTGCTCGGCGTCCTGCTGGATGTCCCGCAGGTCCACGAGGGCGGACTCGCGCAGGTGCTCCAGGGCGAGGTCCAGGTGGCCCACGCGGGCGCAGACCACGGCCTGGACGCAGGCCGAGAGGGACGAGTCGCGGACGGTGCGCTGCTCGTAGTAGTCCAGGTCCCGGGCGGTCTGCTCCGGGGTGAACGCCTCGGCGCACCACCACAGGGCGAGGACCAGGTCCGCCTGCTTGACGATCTGGCGGCGGTAGATCTTGGCGTAGTGGAAGTGCTCCTCCACGGGGTAGCCGTCGCGCTTGGCCTCGAAGTCCCACTCGCGGTAGGTCGTGAACCCCTCGTTGGCGGGGTGCACGCCGCGCACGGCGTCGTAGGGGACGTGGAGCGCGTCCGCCAGGGCCCGCCACCGCTGGAGCTCGTCCGCCGTCACGGAGAGCCGCCCCACGTGCTCGGGGTGCTCCTCGCACGCGTCGGCGGCCGCCCGGAGGTTGCGCCGGGCCATGAGGTTGGTGAAGACGTTGTCGTCCACCACGCCGGTGTACTCGTCCGGCCCGGTCATACCGAGGAGGTGGATGCCGCCCTCGTGGTCCTCGTGCACCATGGCCGCCCACACACGCGCCGTCTCCACCAGGACGTCGACCCCGCCGACCTCGGTGAGGTCCTCGCCGGTGGCGTCGGCCCACCAGCGGAAGGCCCGCGCGATGTCGGCGTTGACGTGCATGGCCGCCGTGCTGGCCGGCCAGTACGCCGACGTCTCGTGCCCGTCGATGGTGCGCCACGGGAAGGAGGCGCCGCCCAGGTCCAGGACCTGCGCCCGCTCCCGGGCCCGGTCCAGGGTCGAGGAGCGCCACTGCAGGAGCCGGGCGGCGTCCCGGGGGCGCAGCAGCGCCAGGGCCGGCAGCACGAAGCCCTCGATGTCCCAGAAGGTGTGCCCGCTGTACCCGCCGCCGGTCAACCCCTTCGCCCCGACCGGGGCGCGGCTGACGCAGGCCGCCGCCTGCAGGAGCTGGAACAGGTCGAAGCGGATCGCCAGCTGCAGCTCGGGGTCGCTGTCGATCTCCACCTCGGCGCCGTCCCAGTACTCGTCCAGCTCCGCCCGCTGGTCGGCGAGCAGCCCGTCCCAGCCGCGCCGCCGAGCCCCGGTCATCGCGGCGAGCACCCGCTCCCGCAGGTCGGCCGAGGGGTCCGCGTCCGAGGACGCGTGGCAGAGGTACTTGACGAAGCCCACCCGCTGCCCGGGCCGGAGGTCGGTCACGACGGTGGTGACCACCTGGTCGTCGTCGCACTGCGTGCTCACGGCGCCTCCGGCCGGCAGGTCGACCTCGTGCTCGACCGCCGCGGCCACCCCGATCCCGCTCCCGTGGGTGCGGTGGACCAGGACGCCGCCGGTCTCGTGGCAGCGGCTCAGGCGGGCGCGGAACGGCTGCTCCAGGACCGCTGCCACGCGCGGGTCCTCGTTCTCCACCTTGGGCGGGGTGCCGTTGACGACCAGGTCTGAGCGCAGCACCGCCTGGACCGTGCGGTCCAGCGCCTCGACCTCGTAGCGGATCGCCGTGACGGAGCGCTGGGTCAGCGAGACCAGGCGGGTGGACGTCAGGCGCATCCGGGCGCCGCGCGGGGTGACCCACTCCGTCTCGCGGCGCAGCGTGCCCGCGCGCAGGTCGAGCACGCGGTCGTGCTGCTCCGGCGGGGACTCCCGGACGTCCAGCGGCACCCCGTCCACCTGCAGGCGCACGGTGCTCCCGTCGGCCACGCCGATGATGGCCTGCCCGTGCTCCGGGTGCCCGTAGCCGCCCTCGGGGTAGGACAGCGGGTGGTACTCGTAGACCCCCGCCAGGAAGGTCCCGCGGGAGGCGCTGGGCTGCGCCTCGTCCAGCGTGCCCCGGACGCCGACGTACCCGTTGGACAGGGCGAAGACGGACTCCAGGGCGCCGTGCGCGCCGGGGTCGAGAGCGGACTCGCGGACCTGCCAGACGGAGGCATCGTTCGACGGTTGAGGCATGGCACCACGTTAGCCTCCGCGGCCGGGCGGCACCCGGCCGCGGCGGGGGTTCAGCGGTGCGTGAACCGCGGCTCGCGCTTCTCCGCGAACGCGGCCATGCCCTCCTTCTGGTCCTCGGTGGCGAACAGCGCGTGGAAGAGCCGCCGCTCGAGGTGCACGCCCTGCGCGAGGGTGGTCTCGAACGCGGTGTCCACGGCCTCCTTGGCCGCCAGGACCGAGGGCAGGGACTTCGCCGCGATGGTCGCGGCGACTTCCAGGGCCTCCGCCAGCAGGTCCGCGGCGGGCACCACGCGGGAGACGAGACCCGCCCGCTCCGCCTCCGCGGCGTCGAGGTGCCGGCCGGTGAGGACCATGTCCATGGCCTTGGCCTTGCCCACCGCACGGGCCAGGCGCTGGGAGCCGCCCATCCCGGGGATCACCCCGAGGTTGATCTCGGGCTGCCCGAAGCGGGCCGTGTCCGCGGCGATCAGCAGGTCGCACATCATCGCGAGCTCGCACCCCCCGCCCAGGGCGTAGCCCGAGACCGCGGCGACCACGGGGGTGCGCACCCGGGTGAAGGCGTCCCAGCCCGCGAACCAGTCCGCGAGGTACATCTCCGGGGCGCTGCGCCCCGCCATCTCCTTGATGTCGGCGCCGGCGGCGAAGGCCTTCTCCGAGCCGGTGAGGACGATCGCCCCGATCCCGGGGTCGGCGTCCAGGGCGGTGGACGCGGCGACGACCTCCCGCAGGGTCGCGGCGTCGAGGGCGTTGAGCGCCCGCGGCCGGTTCAGGGTGATGATCCCGACCCTCCCGCGGGTCTCAACCAGGATGTTCTCGTACGTGCTCCCCGAGGCGTTCTGGGAGGCGTTCTGGGAGGTGTTCCCCGGGGTGTCCTCGGCGGTGTTCCGGCGGTCGGTCCCGTGCTGCTCGCTCATGCTGCGCTCCTGGTTCGCTCGGTCGGTCGGATCCCGGTGCTCCCGGGGGCGGCTCCGGTGCGGGGGCATGGCCCGCATCCTACGCAAGGGCCCCGCCGTTCCGGGACCGTGTTCCCCTTGCCCTCCCGGGCGCGGCCCGCACTAGCATGGGCCCATGCGGACACTGCAGGCAGCAATCATCGAAGAGATGGGCGTGAAGCCCGAGATCGACCCCGAGCAGGAGATCGAGACGCGCGTCGGCTTCCTCTGCGACTACCTGCGGGCCAGCGGCACGAAGGGCTTCGTGCTCGGCATCAGCGGGGGCCTCGACTCCACTCTGGCCGGCCGGCTCGCCCAGCTGGCGGTCGAGCGGGTGCGCGCCGAGGGCGGCGAGGCGGAGTTCGTGGGCGTGCGCCTGCCCCACCGGAAGCAGCACGACGAGGAGGACGCCCAGGCGGCCCTGCGCTTCGTCGCCGCCGACCGCACCATCACCTACGACATCGCCCCGGCGGTGGACGGCTTCGAGCACGGCTACGAGGGCGCCACGGACCGGGGAATCTCCGACTTCAACAAGGGCAACATCAAGGCCCGGATGCGGATGATCGCGCAGTACGCGATCGCCGGGGAGCACAACTACCTGGTGATCGGCACCGACCACGGCGCCGAGTCCGTGACCGGGTTCTTCACCAAGTACGGCGACGGCGGGGCGGACGTGCTGCCGCTGTTCGGGCTCGACAAGCGGCAGAACCGTCTCCTCGCGAAGACCCTCGGCGCCGAGGAGCGGCTGTGGGCGAAGGCCCCCACCGCCGACCTGCTCGACGACGCCCCGGGCCAGACCGACGAGGCGGAGCTCGGGCTGTCCTACGACGACATCGACGACTACCTCGAGGGCCGCGAGGTCGCCGACACCGTGGCCGAGCAGATCGAGCACCGCTGGCGCATCACCCGGCACAAGCGCACGACCCCCGCCACGATCCTCGACGACTGGTGGCGCTCCTGACGCCCGGAGCGCCCGTACCACCACGGAGCCGCGCACCCTGATCGGGGTGCGCGGCTCCGTCGTCGTCGGGGCCCCTCGGCTCAGCGAGTCGGAGGTGCTGGGGAGAATGGTTCCATGACGGCGACGGCGCAGCGGCGGACCCGGTTCCAGGCGATGGCGCAGGCCGAGGTCGCGATGTCCGTGCACGGGTTCCTCCGCCCGGACCCGCTGAACCCGCTGGCCGAGGCGGAGCACCAGCTGCTCGTGGACGTCGCGGCCGAGGTCGGTCCGGCCCTGCGGCTGCCGGCGGGCACGGACGGCAGCCCGCGCGGGGGCACGGCCGGGCACGCCGCGGTCCTGGAGTGGACCTCACCGGGCGGGCTCGTGCACCGCACCGCACCCGAGCACACCGTTGCCGACACCGCACCCGACCGCCGGAGCGCCCCGGCCACCGGCCGGCCGCCCGGCAACCCTCCGCCCGTGGGTCCGGCCGCTGATCCTCCGCCCGGCGACCTCCGACTCGACGATCTCCCGTCCGACGCCCCCGGCCGTTCTGAGACCGGCGAGCCCGCGTCTTCCTGATTCCGGCTCCCTCGAGGCCGGTGTCGTGGTGAGGTGATCCGGACCGGCCGCGCGAGGGCGCCTGTTGCCCACGGCCGGGAACGACCCGCAGCCGTTTCCCCTGAGCATCCCCTCAGGTCACCGGGGCAGGAACCGCGGTGGAACCGCGGTGGAACCGCCGAACCGTGCTCGCGCCACGTCGGAACACCCCCGGCTCGGCCGATCCCACCGCACGGAGGGACCCTCGACGGCTTCGGGCTCAGCGGGTGACCCAGGTGCGCCCCGCGGCGTAGTGGACGGTGACGCCCTTCGAGAAGCGCTGGCGCACCTCGGCGCCGTAGCGGTACTCGTCGGTGACGGGGAAGCCCCAGCCGCGCTCGGAGCCCGCGGCCTTCCAGGCCCGCCCGATGGCCCCGTACTGCTTGACCGCGCGGGAACCCGTGCCGGGACTCCACAGGAGCATGGTGGAGCGACCGTCGCGGCGGAAGACCTGGTACGCCCCACCGGTCGCCGGGCGCTCGTCCGTGACGGGCAGGCCGAAGTGGTGCTCCCGGCCGGCCGCGACCCACCGGCCACCGATGGATCCGTAGTTCTTCACGGCCATCGCGCCGTAGCCGGGGGCCCAGTAGACGGTGGTGGTGCGGGTGCCCTTCCGGAACTGCTGGTAGACGCCGCCCTCGATCAGGCCGCCGCGCTCGTTCATGGTGGGCTCCCCGAGCACGGCCGCCCCGCCCAGACGCTGGTACTTGGTGCCGATCGCCCCCCGGACGGCGTAGGACGGCGCCGTCACCGGCGGTGCGGTCACCGGCGGCACGAACCCCTGCGCCGGGCTCGCGACCGTCCCGGGCACGGCCTGCCCGGCCGGATAGGCGTAGTAGTAGATCGTCAGGTAGGTCTCCCACCCGGAGCCGCCCGAGCCCGACGTGGCGACGTGACTCACCCCGATCCCGAGGTGGGTCAGGTCCCGGGCGAACTGGTCGGTCCCGTTGCGGGGGAAGAAGTCCAGCAGGTAGTGCGCGAGCGCCTCGACCGCCTCGACGCCCTCGAAGGGGCCGGTGAAGACGCCCTTCCCGTAGTACTGGTCCATCCGGATCCCCCCGGCGGGGGCGCCTACCCAGGGGTCCGGGTTGCGGGACTCCTTGCGGGCCCCGGCCATGGTCTCCGCCCACTGCTGGGCGTTGCGGGACAGCGCGGTGTTGTAGACCAGCGGGGCGCGCCTCGCCTGGCCGCGGTGGTCGTTGACGATTTTGAAGGCCTCGGTGATGTCCTCGACCGTGGTCGGGTGGGCGCCGGCCGACGCCGTCCCGGCCAGGCCGCCGGCGGCCGGGTCCTCCGCGGCCGCCGGCGCCGGCGCCCCGGCCGGGGCCGCGTCGGTGCCCGAGCCTCCGTGCAGGCTCAGGGCGGGCGCGCCCGCGGTGCCGGCCGGCTCGGCCGGACCGGACAGCTCGGCCGGAGGAGTCGGGGCTGCGAGCGCGGCCGGGACTCCGCCGAGGAGGAGGGCGAAGGTGGTGGACACGACGAGCGCGGTCCGTGCGAGGTTCATGGGGGTCTCTCCCTGCTGGGGGCGGCGCCGCCGGGGGCACGGGCCAGCAGGAAATTAGCATGTGCAACCACTGTGGGGAAGGGCGCGCGGGGAAACCCCTGGTCCCCCGGCGCGGCGGCGCTCGCCGCGCCGGGGTGCTCAGCGGACGGAGACCCGGCGGTACAGGCCCCAGCCCAGCAGCACGAGCAGCACGGGCGCCGCCGCGGCCAGGAGCACGAGTCCCGCCGGGACCCCCGCGGCCCCCGCGCCGACGGCCGCGGCGGAGCCCGCTCCGGTCGCGGCGGCCCACACCAGCACGGCCAGGGTCGTCACGACGGTCCCGATGATGGACAGCGTCAGCGCCACGGGGCCGCCCCGGACGTACACCGTGGCGAAGACCGCCCCGACCAGCTGCGCCCCGAGGTAGACCAGGAAGGCCACGAGGAGGGCCCACGCCGGGGACCCTCCGGCGAAGAGGTGGACGTCGAAGGCGGGCAGGCCCAAGAACCAGCCGCCGGTGGCGCGCTCCAGGAGCAGGAACACGGTGAGGACGGTCGCGGCCAGCAGGGCGTGGAGCACGAACGTCAGCACCGAGCCCCACCACATCGACCGGCGGGTGGCCCCCAGCGCCAGGGCGAGGGGCGTGCTCGTGCCGATCACCTGGGCGGCGTGGACGAGCAGGGCGATCCCGGGCCACCAGAGCAGGACCTGGTTGTAGCGCAGGCCCTCGGCCACGGCGCCCACCGGGGCGCCCAGGACCACGTGCAGCACGACCCCGGCGAGCAGGCTGAGCAGCCCGGACACCGTGATCACGCCCACGACCATCCAGACCCCGGCGGACCGGTTGACGGTGTTGAGCTTGAGGACAGGGGTGAGTCGTGACATGGCGGAGGTCCTCTCAGGCGTTCTGGAGCTGGTCGGCGGGCACCGGGACGAGCCCGTGGGCGGCCACGGCCGACTGCAGGGAGACGGCGTCGATCTCGATCCCGTGGCGCGCGGCGGCCGCCCGGGCGTCGTCGTCGTGGGGCGCCGCCACGGTCACGGTGCGCAGCGCCCCGATCCGCTGCTCGCGGGAGACCTGCTGCTCGAGCCGCCGCTCGGCCAGGTAGCCGGCGACGTCGGCGGCGGGACCCGCGACCGTGTGGGCGCTGGCGCGGGCGGTCTCGAGACCGGCGTCCAGCACGAGCCGCCCGCGGTCGAGGAGCAGGACGTGGTCGAGGAGGTTGGCGACCTCGTCGACCAGGTGCGTGGAGATCACCACGGTGCGCGGGTGCCGCGCGAAGTCCTCGAGGAGCCGGTCGTAGAACAGCTCCCGGGCCACCGGGTCCAGCCCGCCGTAGGGCTCGTCCAGCATCGTGAGCTCCGCGCGGGACGCGAGGCCCAGGACGATGCCGAGGGCCGTGTGCTGACCCGTGGAGAGCTTCTTGATCCTGGTCCGCGACGGGAGCCGGAGGTCCTCGGCGAGACCGCGGGCGAGCTCCTCGTCCCAGCCGGGGTAGAACGCCGGCGCGGCGTCGAGGACGTGGCGGACCCGGAACTCCTCAGGGTAGCGCTGCCGGTCCCGCAGCAGCACCGTGCGGGAGAGCGCCTCGGGGTTCTCCCACCCGGGGCGGACGAACAGCTCGACCCGCCCGCCCCGGTCGGGGCGGACCTGCTGGCCGATCACGGACAGCAGGGTGGTCTTGCCGGAGCCGTTGCGTCCCACGAGTCCGTAGATCCGGTCCGGGGCGAGATCGAGGTCGACGCCGTCGAGGGCCCGGGTCTCCCGGTAGGTGCGGGAGACGCCGCGCAGGGCGACGACGGGGGCTGGCGTGCCGTTCATGGGGTGGACTCCTGACGGGTCGGTGCGGCGGCCTCGGACCGGCCGAGGGCGGAACGGACGAGGTCGAGGACGTCCCCCGGCGGGAGCCGGAGGGAGTGTGCCTCGGTGACGAGCGGTGCCACGTAGCGGTCGGCGAACTCCTGCCGCCGCTGCTCGAGGAGCCGTTCCCGGGCGCCGGCGGCGACGAACATGCCGATGCCGCGGCGCTTGTAGAGGATCCCCCGGTCCACGAGCCGGTTGACGCCCTTGCCGGCGGTGGCCGGGTTGATCCGGTAGAAGGCGGCGAACTCGTTGGTGGACGGGACCTGGGTCTCCTCCGGGTAGGCGCCCGCGAGGATGTCGGCGCAGATCCGTTCGGCGATCTGCTGGAAGATCGGGCGGTCGTCGGCGATCACGGCCATCTCCCTCACTGGTTCATTAGTTATGTAACTAACCATGGCACCTGGCCCGGTGCTGCGCAAGGGGGTGCTGCGAATTCCCGTCCGGGGCAGCCGGTAACGTGGGGCCCATGAGGATCGCCACCTGGAACGTGAACTCCGTCCGCGCCCGCGCCGACCGCGTGGAGGCGTGGCTGCAGCGCTCGGACGTGGACGTCCTGGCCATGCAGGAGACCAAGGCGAAGGACGACAACTTCCCCTGGGAGCTCTTCGAGTACATGGGCTACGACGTCGCCCACTTCGGCCTCAGCCAGTGGAACGGCGTGGCGATCGCCTCCCGGGTGGGCCTCGAGGACGTCGAGCGCACCTTCCCGGACCAGCCCTCCTTCGGCAAGCCCGGCGAGGAGCCCGTACAGGAGGCCCGCGCGATCGGCGCCACGTGCGCCGGCGTGCGCGTCTGGTCCCTCTACGTCCCCAACGGCCGCGGCCTGGAGGACCCGCACATGCCCTACAAGCTGGAGTGGCTGCGCGTGCTCAAGGACCACGCCAAGCGGTGGGTCGACGATGACCCGCAGGCGCAGGTCGCCCTGGTGGGCGACTGGAACGTGGCCCCGCAGGACGAGGACGTGTGGGACATGCAGTTCTTCCTGGACAACGGCCTGACCCACGTCAGCGCGCCCGAGCGCGCCGCCTTCGGCGCCTTCCTCGAGGAGGCCGGCTACCAGGACGTGGTCCGCCCCCGGCACCCCGGCCCGGGCGTCTACACGTACTGGGACTACAAGGGCCTGCGCTTCCCGAAGAAGGAGGGCATGCGCATCGACTTCCAGCTCTACTCCCCCGCCCTGGCCGGCCGCGTCACCGACGCGTCGATCGACCGCGAGGAGCGCAAGGGCAAGGGCGCCTCGGACCACGCCCCCGTCGTCGTCGAGATCGCCTGAGCCGCCGTGGCCCAGCTGCTGCAGGTCGGCCGGACGTTCCGCTCGGCCACCGGGATCCCCCACCAGTTCGCCCTGCGGGTGTACGTGCCCGCCGAGGAGCTCGACGCCGTGTACGCCCCGCTGGTGCCCCGGGCGCTGTCCCCCGAGGAGGCCGGGGTCAACGAGCTGACCGAGCAGCTCGCCCGCCTGGCCGAGCCGGGCCAGGAGCCCCTGCCCCCGGCCGTGGAGCCGCTGTGGACCCTGCCGTTCTCCGCGGCGCCCCGGGGCCGGGACATGCTCGCGGCCGGGGCCGGGGACTTCCCCGTCTACCACCCCCCGCAGCGGCTGCGGCGCTCGCTGCGGCTCGTGGCGCTCGCCGAGGAGGAGGGCGGCCAGCCCCTGCCCAACCTGCTCATCCCCGAGGACGCCGTCCGGGCCGCGGGCGATCGCGTGAGCCGGGAGCACTTCGTGCCCGTCCACGCGCGCCAGTCCGCCTTCACCGTCCCCATGGCGTGGTTCTCCCTCTTCACCGCCCAGGACCACACCGAGAGCTTCCACCACGGCAACCGCGTGCACCGGTGCGCGGTGCCGGTGGACCTCGCGACCCGTCGCGTGGTGCGCGCCGCGCAGGTGGTGGAGGACGCGGGCGGCGAGGACCTCGAGGACCTCGCCGAGGACCTCACGCACCTGGGCCGGTGGCTCGGGGCGTTCTCCGCCAACTCCCTCGTGGTCCTGCACTACGGCTCGCTCGCGGACCCGTTCCAGCCGGACGAGAGCCCGCAGGACTTCTCGGACGCCGTGGAGCTGCTGGCCGCGCGGGACACCCACGGCGCCGCCGTGGCGTTCCGCCGACTCATGCACCGCTGGCTGCGCCTCGCGCACCTGGAGAGCGCCAGCTGACACCGGACTAGGGCCGGGCGGTGTCCTGCGCGGCCTGCGCCGGCCCGGCCCGGTCGAGGCGTGCCGTGCTGCTGCGCACGACGACGCGGGTGGGCAGCTTCTGCGCCAGGTCCGGCTCCTCCCCGCGCAGCAGGGCCAGCAGCAGGCGCCCGGCCCGCAGCCCCTGGTCCCGGACGGGCTGGCGCACGGTGGTGAGGTCGACCAGCTCCGCCAGGGGGTGGTCGTCGATGCCGATGACGGAGACGTCCTCGGGCACGCGCAGACCGGCGCGCCGGATGGTGCGCATCGCGCCCAGTGCCATCTCGTCGGAGTGGGCCAGGACGGCGGTGGGGAGGTCGCGGACGCTGAGCAGCCGCTCCATGGCCTCGGCCGCCGGGACCCCGCCCCACGCGGTGGTGACGACCAGCTCCTCGTCGACCGGGACGTCGGCGCGGGCCATGGCCTCGTAGAAGCCCCGGGTGCGTCCGCGGTGGACCGGCTGGTCGGTGCGGTCCGGATCGACGGCGGTGATCATGGCGATCCGTCGGTGGCCGAGGCGCAGCAGGTGCTCCGTGGCCTGGCGCACGGCGGCGGCGTCGTCGATGGAGACGTAGGGGTAGGTCGCGTCCTGGCCGCCGGCGGCGACGATGGTGACGCCCATCAGCTCCAGGCGGCGCCGTTCGTGGTCGGTGACCGGAACGGCGACCACCACGACCGCGTCGACCTTCCGGCGGGCGGGCAGGTGCTCGAAGAACGCGTGCCGGCCCTCGGGCTCGCCCACGTGGTACAGCAGCACGTCGTGGCCGGCCTCCCGCAGCACGTCCTCGAGACCGCTGACCATCTCCCCGAAGTACCAGCGGTCCAGGTGGGGGACGACCAGGGCCACGCTGCGGGTGGCGCCGGTGGCCAGGCGCGAGGCCTCCGGGGAGGCGACGTACTCCAGCCGGCGGGCGACCTCGGCGACCCGTTCCCTGGTGGTCGCGGCGACCCCGTAGGCGCTGTTGAGCGCCCGGGAGGCGGTGGCCAGGGAGACGCCGGCCTCGCGGGCGACATCGGCCAGACCGACGGACTTCGAGGAGTTCATAGCCCCAGTGTAGATGTTTAGGAAGCGCTTTCTACATACCGCCGCGAACGGCACGGCCGCACCCTCCCGCTCGGAAGCACCTTCCCGTGCTGCGTCGCTTTCCAAGGGTTGACACTCTTCCGGTATGACATGGATCATATTCGGAAGCGCTTCCGAAAAGGGGAGGCGCAGCCACCCTTCCGGAGGAGGAAGTCCCATGACCGATCGACTGGTCGCCCAGGATTCTGCCCGTCTGACCCGCACGAGGCTGCGCGTGCTGGGAGCGGGCGCCTGCGCGCTGTTCGCCCTGGCGGCCTGCGCGCCTCCCGGGGCCGGCTCGGCCCCCGCCGCTCCCGAGGCGGCCCCCACGGACGTCTCCACCGACCTGGGCGAGGAGCCCGTCGAGCTGACCCTCTACGACGGTGCCGGGCTGAGGGCCAAGGACGAGGCGCTGATCGAGGCCTTCACCGAGAAGCACCCCAACGTGACCATCACCGGCCGCTACGACCCCGACGACGTGCAGGCCCAGAACTCCCCGCGCGTGCTGGCCTCGGACGACCCGCCGGACATCGCCCGGGTGATCGCCCTGTCCGACGTGGCCGGCGACGGGCTGCTGACCGACCTGGACGCCTACGCCGACGCCTACGGCTGGGACGACCTGCCGGAGGGCCAGCTGGCCCAGTACCGGGTGGACGAGGACGGGGTCCGCGGCGAGGGCTCCCAGTACACGCTGGCCGACGGCTTCACCGTGACCGGCTTCTACTACAACAAGGACCTGGCCGAGCAGCTGGGCATGACCACCCCGCCGCAGACCGTGGACGAGCTCGAGGACCTGCTGGCCCGGGCCGAGGAGTCCGGCACCGTGCCGATCATGGCCGGCAACCAGACCGGCCAGGTGATGACCACCACCCAGATGCTCCTCAACAACGCCCTGGGCGCCGAGGCGGTCAACGAGTGGGTCTTCCACGCCCCGGAGGCCTCGATCGACACCCCCGAGGCCGCCGAGGCCCTGGCCACGGTCCAGGACTGGGCCGAGGCCGGGTACTTCCCCGCGGACACCAACGGCACCGACGCCACCGGGGCGCTGGGGCGCTTCGCCAGCGGCGAGGCCCTGTTCTACGCCTCCGGGAACTGGGACGCCGCCGCCCTGGACGAGCAGATGGGCGAGAACGTCGGGTTCTTCCTCCCCCCGGCTCCCGAGGGCGGCGAACCGGCGACGATGTCGGACCCGGCCTCCAACTTTGCCATCCCGGCCGGCGCCGACGACAAGGACGCCGCCGCCGCGTTCCTGGACTTCCTGCGCAGCGAGGAGGCTCGCCAGGTCGTCGCCGACGCCGGCTTCGCCCCCTCCGGCGAGGGCGAGGTCCCGGCCACCGAGGAGGGCTCGGTCAAGGCCCAGATCCAGGAAGCCTTCGCACAGCTGGTGGAGGCCGACGGGCAGGTGCAGTTCGTGCAGAACGCCACCAACGGCCTGACCACCACCTGGAACTCCGAGGCCCAGCGCCTGGTCGAGGGCGCCACGAGCCCGGAGGACATGCTGGCCGCGGTCCAGCGCCAGTACGAGAGCGAGCTGGGTCGATGAGCTCCCTCGACGGCTCCACCGGCCCCCTGCAGGGCATGGTCCTGCCCACCCCCGCGCCGGCGGAGGACACCGGGCGGCAGGACCGAGCCGAGCAGGTGGGCCGCCCGCGGCGACGGCGGCGGCGGAACTGGGGCGGCTGGCTGTTCGCCGCACCGGCGGCGCTCATGTACGCGGTGTTCGTGCTGCGCCCGCTGGCCGCCTCGGTCCAGTACTCCTTCTACGACTGGGACGGCATCACCGTGGCCACGTTCGTGGGCCTGGAGAACTACGTGCAGGTCTTCACCGACCCGCAGCTGCTGTCCTCGATCTGGCACGCGTTCTTCCTGATCCTCTTCTTCACCGTCATTCCCGTCACGGTGGCGCTGCTGGTGGCCGGGCTGATCCGGGAGCTGCGCAGCAAGGGCCTGGGCAAGCTGGCCCAGACCCTGCTGTTCATCCCCTACGTCATCCCCGCCGCCGCGGCGGCGATCGCCTGGAGCTGGATGTACGCCACCACCGGAGCGGTCAACCAGCTCCTGTCGGCCGTCGGCCTGGAGTCCGTGACCCGCGCCTGGTTCGGGGACTTCACCTGGGCGCTGCCGGCGGTGGGTCTGATCGGGACCTGGATCAACCTCGGGTTCTGCACCATCCTGCTCATGTCCGGCATCGGCAAGATCGACACCTCCCTCTACGAGGCCGCCAAGCTGGACGGAGCCGGGTTCCTCCAGACCTTCCGCGCGATCACCCTGCCGGGGCTGCGCCAGGAGATCGGGGTGTGCGTGACCATCACGATCATCGCCGCCCTGGCCAGCTTCGACATCGTCTTCATGGCCACCCAGGGCGGGCCCGGCTACGCCACCATGGTGCCCGGTGTGCAGGTGTACCAGCTCGGTTTCACCGAGTCCCGCATCGGCCTGGCCTCCGCCCTCGCCCTGGTCCTCAGCGCCCTCGTGCTGGCCGTCATCCTGCCCCTCCAACGACTGTTCCGGGAGAAGTGAGCATGCGTACCTCCAAGAGCACCCAGATCCCCGGTGTGGCCCTGCTGCTGCTGGCGATGGCCTTCTCGATCTTCCCGCTGCTGAGCATGTTCTCCACCGCCCTGCAGCCCCAGGGCTCCGTGCCCGTGGGCCTGAGCTGGCCCGCCGATCCGCAGTGGCACAACTTCGTCGACGCCTGGAACGTCGCCGACATCACCACCCTGGCCGGCTCCAGCTTCCTGCTCGTGCTCGGCGTGGTGCCCCTCGGGGTGCTGCTGGCCACGATGGCCGGCTACGCCCTGGGCCAGCTGCGCATCCCCGGGGGGCCGGTCCTCTTCGTCCTGCTGCTGCTGGGGCTGACCCTGCCCTTCGAGGTCACGATCGTCCCGCTGTACCACCAGATCCGCGAGATGGGCCTGCTCAACACCCGGCTGGGGCTGATCCTGCCGCTGATCGGGCTGAACATGCCGTTCGCCGTGTTCTGGATGCGCGCCCACTTCCTCAACGCGCCCCAGGAGCTCTCCGAGGCCTCGAGCATGGA
Organism: Kocuria sp. CPCC 205263; assembly: GCF_040981075.1. NCBI lineage: Bacteria > Bacillati > Actinomycetota > Actinomycetes > Micrococcales > Micrococcaceae > Kocuria > Kocuria sp. CPCC 205263. The sequence continues at coordinate 33,578 of NZ_JAVKPV010000007.1, forward strand.
CGGGGCCAACGCCTGGCAGTCCTTCCGCGCCATCCACCTGCCCCTGGCCCTGCCCTCGATCGCGTCCCTGGCGCTGCTGATGTTCATCTCCACCTGGAACCAGTTCCTGCTGGCGATCGTGCTGATGGACGACCCCGCCAAGCGCACCATGGCCGGTGCCCTGCAGAACTTCGTCGGCCAGTACTCCACCGACGTGGTCCTGCTCAACGCCGGATCCCTGCTGATCATGGCCCCGATGATCCTGGTGTTCCTCTTCTTCCAGCGCCACATCGTCAAGGCCATGCTCGCCGGCTCCGTGAAGGGCTGAGCCGGCCCACCCCTGCGCCACCGGCGGCGCCGTGCCCGTGCCGCCGGCGGCCGCCCACCCTGCCGGGGCCCGCGCGCCCCTCCCCCGACCCCTTTTCCACGGACGGAGCCCTCGTGCCCTCTTCTGCCCTCCCGCCCACCGTCGCCACCGATCCGGACTGGTGGCGCACCGCGGTCGTCTACCAGGTCTACCCCCGGTCCTTCGCCGACTCCGACGGCGACGGCGTCGGGGACCTGGGCGGGCTGCTCTCCCGCCTGCCGTACCTCGCCGCGCTGGGGGTCGACGCGATCTGGCTCAGCCCCTTCTACCCCTCCCCGCTGGCCGACGGCGGCTACGACATCAGCGACTACCGCGACGTCGACCCGCGCCTGGGCACCCTGGACGACTTCGACCGGGTCGTGGCCGCCGCCCACGGACTGGGGGTCAGGATCATCGTCGACATCGTCCCCAACCACACCTCCGACCAGCACCCCTGGTTCCAGGAGGCCCTCGCCTCCCCGAAGGGCTCCCCGGCCCGGGACCGCTACATCTTCCGGGACGGCACCGGCGACGACGGGGCGTGCCCGCCGGCGAACTGGGTCTCGCACTTCGGCGGCCCCGCCTGGGAGCGGCTGGCGGACGGCCAGTGGTACTGCCACCTGTTCGCCAAGGAGCAGCCCGACCTGAACTGGGACCACCCCGAGGTGCGCCAGTACTTCGAGGACACCCTGCGGTTCTGGGCCGACCGCGGCGTGGACGGCTTCCGCATCGACGTGGCCCACTCCCTGGCGAAGGACCTGTCCCACCCGCTGCGCGACCAGCCCACACTGGACCGCATGCTCCCGATGGACGGCACCGACCCCCTCTACGACCGGGAGGAGGTGCACACGATCTACCAGGAGTGGCGCCGGGTCTTCGACGAGTACGACCCTCCGCGGATGGCGGTCGCCGAGACGTGGCACCCGGTCAACGAGCGGACCTATCTCTACGCCCGCCCCACCGAGCTCGGGCAGGTCTTCGACTTCTCCCTGCTGAAGTCCCCGTGGGGCGCCGACCGCTTCCGGGCCGTGATCGACCAGGCAATGGCCGGCCACACCGGCGCCGGCGGCGGCCTCACCTGGGTGCTGTCCAACCACGACGTCCCCCGCCACGCCTCCCGCCTGGCGCTGCCGCACGACGCGGACCTCGACGAATGGCTGCTGGCCGACGGGCGCCACCCGGTGCTCGACCCGCGGCGGGGCCTGGACCGGGCGCGGGCGGCGACCCTGATGATGCTGGCCCTGCCCGGCTCCCCCTACCTGTACCAGGGCGAGGAGCTAGGCCTGCCCGAGGTCCCCGACCTCCCCCGCGAGGCCCTGCAGGACCCCGTGTGGGAACGCACCGGCCACACGCTCAAGGGACGCGACGGCGCCCGCGTCCCCCTGCCCTGGACCCGCACCGGCACCTCCTTCGGCTTCGGCGACGGCGGCGCCTGGCTCCCCCAGCCGGAGAGCTTCGGGGAGCTGTCGGTCGAGGCCCAGGACGGGGTGGACGGCTCGACCCTCGAGCTGTACCGGGCGGCCCTGCGGATCCGCCGGGCCCACCCCGGGCTCGGCACCGCCGGCTTCGCCTGGGCCGGGGCGCCGGCCCGGTGCCTGGCCTTCGACCGGGGGCCTGGCTTCCGGTGCCTGGTGAACCTCTCCGACGAGTGCGTCCCGCTGCCCGAGGACGCCGAGGTGCTGCTGGCCAGCGCCCCGGTCCCGGGCGGGCAGCTGCCGCCCGACCACACCGTCTGGCTGGCGGTCTTCTGAGCCCTCCGGGCACCGCCGGGACCCGATCCGGGCCCCTCCGCGGTGCGACGAGGATCACGCCCGAGACGCCGCACTTCGCCGGGACGCGCGAGGACTCGACAGTTGCCCATGTCGTAGGGGTACACTCTGGTCCTTCCGTGCAGGGCACCCTCTGCACAGCACCACCCCGTTCCAGGAGGACGCACCACATCATGGCCACCGATTACGACGCCCCGCGCACCCGGCCCGAGGACGAGCCGGCCAACGAGTCCCTGGAAGCAATCCAGGCCCAGCGCAGCGCCACCACCCAGACCGCGGTCATCGACGCCGAGGACTTCGACACCGCCGAGGGCATCGACCTGCCCGGCGCCGACCTCTCCCACGAAGAGCTCACCGTGGCCGTCATCCCGGAACAGGTCGACGAGTTCACCTGCGCCTCCTGCTTCCTGGTCCGGCACCGCTCCCAGCTGGCCCGCCAGGCCGGCGAGACGCGGTACTGCACCGACTGCGAGGGCTGAGCGGACCGTTCCGTCCGGCCCGCGCCCCGGTGCCGCCGCACCCCGTGATAGAACAGGCCGGTGCGCCCGTCCACCCCGCCCCCTGACCGTTCCGCCGTCCCGCCCCGCGTGCCGGGGTGGCTGGTGGTGCTCGCGGTGGCGGTCGTGGCGGTCGATCTCCGCCCCGGGGCCACTTCCGTGGGGCCCGTGCTCGCGGAGGTGCAGCAGGGACTGGGGCTGAGCCCCACGATGGCCGGGGTGCTGACCGCCCTGCCCGGGCTCACGTTCGCCGCGGCGGGGGCGTGCGCGGCCGCGCTCTCGCGCAGGACCGGCATCAGCGGCGCCGTCACCGCCGGTCTGGTCCTGGTCGCCGCCGGGCTGCTGGCCCGGTCGGTCACGGGCTCGGTGCCGGTGTTCCTGCTCCTGTCCGTGCTGGGCTTCGCCGGCATGGCCGTCGGCAACATCCTGGTGCCGGCGTTCATCAAGCGCCACGGGGGCCGGCGCACGGCGGCGCTGAACTCCCTCTACACAACCGGCCTGGCCGTCGGCGCCACGCTGCCCCTGCTGGCGGCCGGGCCGCTGGCCGCGAGCGGGCCCGACGGGTGGCGGGCCGCACTGGGCCTCTGGGGCCTCGTGGCCCTGGCCGCCGTGGTCCCCTGGGTCCTGGTCACCGTCCGCGACCGGCGGGAGCCCGCCACGACCCCCGGCCGCGCCCTGCGTCCCGGCCGCGGCACCTCGATCCTCCGCTCCCGCACCGCCGTGGCGCTGTGCGTCTACTTCGGCGTCCAGTCGATGCACGCCTACGTCCAGTTCGGCTGGGTGGCCCAGATCTACCGCGACGGCGGCCTGGGCCAGGCCCAGGCCGGGCTGATGGCCGCCCTCATCGCCGCCATGGGTATCCCGGGAGGGCTCCTCATGCCCGTCCTGGTGGCCCGCTCACCGCACCTGCGGCGGTGGATCGTGGGCCTGGGCGCCTGCATGGTCGCCGGCTACTCCGGCCTGCTCCTGGCGCCCGCCACCACCCCCTGGGTTTGGGCCCTGCTCCTGGGGGTGGGCGGCTTCGCGTTCCCCACCGCCCTGGCCCTGCTCACGGCCCGCTCCCGGGACCCCCGGGTGACCGCGCAGCTGTCCGGGTTCACCCAGCCGGTGGGCTACCTGCTCGCGGCGGCCGGGCCCTTCGCCGTCGGTGCCCTGCACGAGGCCACCGGCAACTGGACCGCTCCCCTGCTGCTGCTGATGGGCACCGCGGTGCTCCTCGTCGTCGCCGGCGGCGTCGCGGCCGCGCCCCGCTTCGTCGACGACGAGATCGCCGGCCCGGACGGGCCGTAGCGGCCCGGTGCGGCCCGGTGCGGCCCGGTGCCAGGGGCTATCGTGACCGCATGACTGATCAGGGTGCAGGACGAGTGCTCACCGCCGGACTCGTCGGATACGGCATGGCCGGGCGGGACTTCCACGGGGACCTGCTGCGGCGGGCCGGCGGGCGGGTCACCGACGTCGTCACCGGCGACCCGGAGCGGGCCGCCCGCGCGGGCGCCGACTGGCCCGGGGTGCAGGTGCACCGGGACCTGCCCGGGCTGCTGGAGCGCTCGCGGCCCGACGTGCTGGTCGTCGCCTCGCCCACGGGGCTGCACGTGGAGCACGCGCTGGCCGGTCTGGAGGCCGGGATCCCCGTGGTGGTCGACAAGCCGCTGGCCATGGACCACGAGGGCGCGGTGGCCGTGGTCCGCCGCGCCGAGGAGACCGGGACCCCGCTGACGGTCTTCCACAACCGGCGCTGGGACAGCGAGCAGCTGACCCTGGCCCGGGTGCTCGCCGAGGGGCACCTCGGGGACGTGCACCGGTTCGAGCGCCGCTGGGAGCGGTGGCGCCCGGTGCCCAAGGACCGGTGGCGGGAGAACGCGGTCGGCCGGGGCGGCGGGCTGCTGCTCGACCTCGGTCCGCACCTCGTGGACGCGGCGATCCAGCTGTTCGGGCCGGTGGCCGCGGTGCGGGCCGAGCTGCGCGCGCTGACGACCCCGGCCGAGGACGACGTCTTCCTGGCCCTGGACCACGCCTCGGGCACGATCAGCCACCTGTGGGCCGGGAGCCTCGTGGGGGCGCCGGGGCCCCGGACCCGGGTGCTCGGCTCGGCCGGTGCCTACCTCGTGGCCGGGCACGCCGACAGCCCCGGCCCCTTCGACCCGCTGGACCCCGGGGAGGGCCTGACGGGTCTGCTCGTCCGTGGCACCGGGACCGACCCCGTGCCCACCGCCCCCGGCGAGCCCGCCGACTTCTACCGGGCCGTGGCCCGGTGGCTCCTCGGCGACGGCGAGGCCCCCGTGGACCCGTGGGACGCCGTGGCCGTCGCCGCGGTGCTGGACGCGACCCGGCGCAGCGCCCGCACGGGGGCGCGGGAGGTGCCCGCAGCGCCCTGAGCGCTGCGCACCGCGCCGAGGACGCGCTCGAGGGGTCGTGCACCCGTGGCCGCGCGGTAGCGCAGGACGCCGGGGACCGCCCCGGCGTCCGCCAGCGGCTCGCCACGGGCGAAGCAGGCCCACAGCCCCCGGAGGCGCCGGCCGTGGGCCTGGACGTCCTCCCACGGGGCCCCGGTGAGCAGCCCGGTGCCGGCCCACGCGGCCTCGTCGCCGAACAGGAGCGGGAGGTCGACCGTGTGGGCGGATCCGTACGGGCTGCCCGGCGCGCTCCAGGTGAGCAGGTAGGTGTGGGCGCTGCCGCCGGCCCGGGCGTGCCGGGCGGCGAACCGGCGGACGGCCCGGGCGTGGACGGCCGCGGTCACATGCCCCACGACGGCGCGGCGGAGCACGGGGCCGAGCAGCGGGACACGGGTGACCCGGTGGAGGACGGGCAGCGTGGGCAGGTAGAGCCGGGCCTCCTCGGCGGTGTGGCCGATGAGCACGTCGATGTGCGGGGCCACGCGGTCCCAGGCCGCCTCGACACTCTCCTCGGCGGGCAGGGGGTGGTGGCCGTACTGGGTGCCGAACGGCATCCGGCCCCGGAGCCCGAAGGAGGACGCGCCGGCCTCGACCTCGGCCTGCAGCGCCACCACCTCCGCGGCCGGCGTTCCCGCGGTCACGGCACCGGCCGCGGCCGCCATCGCCGCGGTCATCGCCGCCCGGCCGCGGGCGATGCCCAGCGGAGGGCTCTGCAGAATGGCCCGGCGGAACAGCAGCTCCGCGCCCGGGACGGCCATGAGGTGGGCCACGGCGTCGCCCCCGGCGGACTGGCCGAACACGGTCACCCGGTCCGGGTCGCCGCCGAAGGCGGCGATGTTGCGCCGCACCCAGCGCAGCGCCTCGAGCTGGTCGAGCAGACCGAGGTTGGCGGGGCGGTCCCGGCCCGCGCCGAGGTAGCCGAACAGTCCCAGCCGGTAGGTGACGCTCACGACCACGACCCGCTGCTCGGCGACCAGAGGACGGGGATCCATGATCGGGGCGTCCCCGGCCCCGGTGGTGTAGGAGCCGCCGTGGATCCAGACCATCACCGGCAGCTGTTCCGCCGCCCCCCGCTCGAGGGGCAGGGTCACCGACAGCCGCTGGCAGTGCTCGTCCCGCGGGAGCCCGGCGAGGGTGTCGCCGAGGACCCCGGTGAGGAAGGGCGAGTGCGCCTGGGGGCAGGCCGGGGCCGGGCGGGTGGCGTCGAACGGTTCCTCCCGGTCCGCGACCGGGACGGGCGCGGCGAACCGGTCCGCCGTGGCGTACGGGATCCCGGTCGCCCGGACGACGTCGCCGTCGACCCGGCCGCGCACCGGCCCGCAGGGAGGCGTGAACGCGCGCGTCGGAGTGGTCATGCCCTCTTCTACCACGCGGCCCACCCGGGACGGGGACGGGCCGGCTGCCGCGAGCGCCGGCTGCGCCCGGCGCACCGTGCCCGGGGCACCCGCCGCCCGCCCTGGGTAGATTGGACCGTCGACCGACAGGAGCCCGCCCATGACCGCACACCCGCAGCGCCCGGCGCCGCCCCGCGTCCGCGCGCACGACGACCACCGAAGTGCCGGTCGCACCGTGAGCCGCGCCGTGGGGCGCAAGGGGCGCCACGCCGGACTCGGCGTCGCGGCCATCCTGCTCACCGCGGTCCTGTGGGGCACGACCGGGACCGCGGCGACCTTCGCCCCCGGCGCGGGGCCGCTGGCGATCGGGGCCGCCGCCCTGGGCGTGGGCGGGCTGCTGCAGGCGGCGATCGCTCTGCCCGCCCTGCGCCGCTCGCGGCGGGCGCTGCGCTCGCACGCCGGGCTGGTGGCGGCCGGGGCCGCGGCCGTGGCCGTCTATCCGCTGGCGTTCTACAGCTCGATGCACCTGGGCGGCGTCGCGATCGGCACGGTCGTCTCCCTGGCCTCCGCGCCGCTGGCCTCAGGCGTCCTGGAGCGCGTCCTCGAGCGCCGCCCCCTGAGCCGGTGGTGGATGACCGCCGCGCTCCTGGGCGTCCTCGGCAGCGGCCTGCTGTGCCTGTCGAGGGCCGGCGGGTCCGGGGCCTCGGCCGCGGACACCGCCGCCGGCATCGGGCTCGGACTGGTGGCCGGGGCGACGTACGCGCTCTACTCGTGGGTGGTGCACCGGCTGATGGGCCACGGGGTGGGGCGCGCGGCCTCGATGGGCGCCGTCTTCGGCGCCGGCGGGGCGCTCCTGCTCCCGGTCCTCGCCCTCACGGGGGCGCCCCTGCTGGCCTCGGGGCAAGCGTTCGCCGTGGCCGCGTACATGGCGCTGGTGCCGATGTTCCTCGGGTACTTCCTGTTCGGCGTGGGACTCGCACGGGTGCGCCCGAGCACGGCGACGACCCTCACGCTGACCGAACCGGCCGTCGCGGCGGTCCTGGCCGTCGTCGTCGTCGGCGAACGGCTGACGGGCGCCGGCTGGACCGGGCTGGCGGTCCTCGCCGCCGCGCTCGTCGTCCTGGCCCTCGCCCCCACCAACGTGGTCGCGCACCGGCCGGGCGGTCCCGGCCGGACACCGGCCGCCCCGGCGGCCGCCCCAGCGCCGGCCGCCGTGACACCGCGCCCAGGGACTGACTAGGTTGGGGACGCCCCCGCACCGGTCGCTGCCGCACCGGAGACCCCCGACGAAGCACCCGAGGAGCACCCCCATGACGCAGCAGGTCAGCCAGTCCCTCGCGACCGAGGAGGGCGAGTGGTGGCGCTCCGCGGTGATCTACCAGATCTATCCCCGGTCCTTCAACGACTCCGACGGTGACGGACTGGGCGACCTGCCCGGGATCGTCGACCGGCTGGACTACCTCGCGGACCTCGGCGTGGACGCCCTGTGGCTGTCCCCGTTCTACGTCTCGCCGCAGCACGACGCCGGCTACGACGTCTCCGACTACCGGGACGTGGACCCCCGCTTCGGCACCCTGGAGGACTTCGACCGGATGCGCGCCCGGATGGCGGAGCTCGGGATGCGGCTGATCGTGGACCTGGTGCCCAACCACACCTCGAGCGAGCACGAGTGGTTCCGGGCCGCCGTGGCCGCCGGGCCCGGCAGCCCCGAGCGGGACCGGTACATGTTCCGGGACGGCCGGGGCGAGCACGGGGAGCTGCCGCCGAACAACTGGCGCTCCGTGTTCGGCGGCGAGGCCTGGACCCGGCTGCCGGACGGGCAGTGGTACCTGCACCTGTTCGACAGCACCCAGCCGGATCTCAACTGGGAGAACCCGGAGGTGTGGGAGGAGTTCCGCTCCGTGCTGCGCTTCTGGCTGGACCGGGGCGCGGACGGCTTCCGCGTGGACGTGGCCCACGGCCTCGTGAAGGCCGAGGGGCTGCCGGACTGGGACCACCAGGTGCACATGGTCGAGGGCGAGCACGACGCGCGGGAGCACGACGCCCCGGACACCCCTCTGAGCACCGGCAGCCCCTACTTCGACCAGGACGGCGTGCACGAGGTCTACCGCGACTGGCACCGGGTGCTCGCCGAGTACGACGGCGACCGGATGCTGGTGGCCGAGGCGTGGGTCGAACCGGCGCACCGGCTGGCGATGTACGTCCGCTCCGACGAGATGCACCAGGCGTTCAACTTCGACTTCCTGGTGGCCGGGTGGGACTGGGCCCGGATGTCCCGGGCCATCGAGGACTCCCTGGCGGAGTCGGCCAACGTCGGCGCGCCCACCACGTGGGTGCTGTCCAACCACGACACCGTCCGGCACGTCTCCCGCTTCGGGCTCACGGACCCCATCGCCTACCCCAAGGGGATCGACGCGGACGGCGAGCAGCCCGACCACGAGCAGGGCCTCGCCCGCGGCCGCGCCGCCGCGCTGGTGGAGCTGGCCCTGCCCGGCTCCGCCTACCTGTACCAGGGGGACGAGCTGGGCCTGCCCGACCACACGCGCCTGCCCGCCGAGCTGCGCCAGGACCCGGCGTTCGCCCGGACCGGGGGCCAGGAGATCGGCCGCGACGGCTGCCGGGTCCCGCTGCCCTGGGCCGCGGGAGAGCCCGGCCACGGCTTCGGGGCCGACCCGTGGCTGCCGCAGCCCGAGGAGTTCGCGCAGCTCGCGGCGGACCGGCAGGTGGGGGTCCCCGACTCCACGCACACGGTGTACCGCGCGGCACTGCGGGTGCGCAGGGAGCTCGGTCTCGGCCGCGGCGCCTTCGCGTGGCACGCGAGCCACGACGCCGCGACGGGCCTGCTGTCCTTCGTGAACACCACGGGCGCCGGAGAGCGGGTCCTCGTGGCGGCGAACCTGGGCGGCGCCCCCGTCCCCCTGCCCGCCGGAGAGCCGCTCGTGCTCAGCCGCGGGGACGCGGTGCAGGACGGCGTCCTGCGGCCCGAGCGGGCCGTGTGGTGGCTTCTGGCCACCTGAGCCGTCCTGCCGGCCCTCGGGGTCCCGGCCTCGGGGGCCCCGGTGGTCCTGGCGCACGGCAGGCGGCGCCGCGGCAGGCCGTTCGGCGCCGCACGCCGGCACGCCGCGGACGCCCGCTCGTCGCGGACGCCCGGTCCGGCACGCCGGTCAGTGGCTGGTGCGCCCCCGGCCCGACACGAGCACCGGTGCCACTAGCCGGTCCGCGAGCACGCCGGTGACCACGGAGTACACCGCCTTGTGCAGGACGTCCACAGCCTGCTCGCCGGCCGGCCAGGACGACGGCGGGGCCCCGACCCCCGTCGCGTTCTCCACGGTCTGGTCGAAGGCCAGCCGCACCACCGTGTGCCAGGCGTTCGCGTGCGGACCCCGGATGCCGGTCACGGCCCACACGCCGCGCAGGGCGCCGAGGGCGGCACCCGTGCCGTAGTGCATGGCGGAGTTCCAGCCCGTGGGCTGCTCGCGGTCCCCGGGGTGGCGCCCCAGCAGGGTGAGCAGGGCGCGCGCGGGGACGTAGGAGTCCGGCCGGTGGGTGAGCGCCTGCTCCGCCTTCTCCCCCAGCACCATCAGAGCGGCCCCGGCGATCCCCGCCGCGGCGCCGGTCGCCGCGGCCCGTCCGAGCGCGCTCGGACGGCCGGGGCCGGTCACGGCCGCCCCTGCTCGTCGCCGGGCCGCTCGGTGCCCAGCCCCTGCTGCTCCAGGTCGCGGTCGAGCTCGGCGCCGGGCTCGACGACCACGCCGTCCTCGCGCTGGTCGTCGACCGGTCCGTGCCCCGGTTCCTGCTCGTGTCGGTGCTCGGTCATGTCGGCTCCTCCCGTCGGGGCCACCCGGGCCGGGCGACCTGCCCTCCAGTCTAGACAGGCTGCTGATCAGTTCGAGGGGCTGGGCTCCGCGCACGCCCGGCGGAGCCAGTCGCCGACCGGCGCGAGCGTCCGCTGCAGATCGGCCAGCTCGGCGGGCTGCACGGACGGGCCCGCGGCGTCCAGGGCGGCCACGGCGTCCTCGAACGCGGGGCGCAGCTCGGCGGGCAGCCGGGAGGTGAGGTCCCGCACGGAGGCGGCCGCCCCCTGCGGGCGGAAGTGGGGGTCCGGCTCGTCGCCGGACAGCGGCACGAGGGTCAGCGCCGTGTAGGCGCTCGCCACGTCGAAGCAGGCCTCCGGTTCCGCGGTGGGCCCGGCCGGCACCGGGGCGGGCGAGCCCGCGGTCGGCTCGAGGACGAGCCCGGAGGACTGCGGGCCGGCGCCGCAGCCCGTGAGCGCCAGCAGGCTCAGGGCGGTCAGCGCGGCCGCTGCTGCCCCGCAGGGGCTCGGGCGACGGGGATACCGGATCACGGCTCCCAGGGTAGGGAGCGAACCTCCGTGTCCGCTGGCAACCGGCGGCAGGACCCCCGGCACGAAGAAACCGCCGGCCCCTCGAGGGGACCGGCGGTTTCCGCGGTGGCTCCGACCGGCGTCGATCCGGTGACCTTACGATTTTCAGTCGTACGCTCTACCAACTGAGCTACAGAGCCCCGGCACATCCACAGCGGATATGCCGCGACGGCGCCGCATCGACTCGATGAACGCCGTCTGAGCGACCCTGACGGGACTTGAACCCGCGACCTCCGCCGTGACAGGGCGGCACGCTAACCAGCTGCGCTACAGGGCCTTGCTGTTTCCAACGAGGACTGATCTTACCAGCATTCCTCGGCGGTTGTGCAAATCGGTGGGCGGACCCTCCGATCGCGTACCCCCAACGGGATTCGAACCCGTGTCGCCGCCGTGAAAGGGCGGTGTCCTAGGCCACTAGACGATGGGGGCCGGACACCCGCGTCGACGACCACGACCTCGGCGACCGAGGACCGTGACACGGGAGAAACCGAGTACAGCTTAGAGGCTCGCGCGGATCCCGCACAATTCCCTCACTGCCCCCGGGGGACCCAGCCGGCGCCCGGGCTCGTGGGGTAGGAAGGGGAGCGTGATCGAGATGACCCGCGAGGAGTTCGACGGCGCCGTCGACGACGCCATCGACCTGATCCCGGACGCGCTGTTCCGGGCGATGGACAACGTGGTGATCCTGGTCGAGGAGGAGCCGCCGGAGCACTCCCCCGGGTTGCTCGGCCTCTACGAGGGCGTGCCCCTGACCGCCCGGGACGGCGGGTGGGGCGCCGGCTCCCTGCCGGACCGGATCTTCGTCTACCGGGGTCCGCTGCAGCGCATGTGCGCGGAGCGCGAGGAGCTCGTGGAGGAGATCACGGTGACCGTCATCCACGAGGTCGCCCACCACTTCGGCATCGACGACGAGCGCCTGCACGAACTGGGGTGGGGCTGAGCCGGACCGCTCAGGCGTCCCAGGGGCGGATGTCGTCGGAGTCGAAGTCCTTGCGGGTCTCGATCCGCTCGTCGTAGCGGTCCGGGACGATCAGCACGGGCCCCGCGGCGTTGTGCAGCACGCCCTGCGACGTGGAGCCCAGGAGCATCCCCGCGAAGCCGCCCCGGCCGCGCGTGCCCATCACCACCAGGCCGTTGCGCCGGGTCTGCTCGACCAGCACCTGCACCGGCGCGCCGTCCGCGAGCTCCGAGCCGATCTCCAGGTCGGGGAACCAGCTCTCGAGCCAGGCGACGCCGCCGTTGAGCGCCCGCGCGACGTCGTCGTACATCACCTCGAAGTCCACCGCCGTGGGCATCCATGCGAGCGCCCCGCTCACGGGCGGGAGCGCGCACAGCACCGTCAGGGGCACGCCGAGCAGGCGCGCCTCCTCCGCGGCGTAGAGCATGGCCGCCCGGGCCTGGGTGGAGCCGTCCGAGCCGACGACCACGCGGTCCACGAGGGCCCGGGTGCTCGTGAGCTCCTCCGCGCCCAGATGCTGCTGCGCCCACGGCAGTGGGACCACACCCGTGGGGCACTTCGAGTGCGCCGGCACCGCCGTGGAGACCGTGCCGAGCAGCCGGCCCAGCAGACCGCCCCGGCCGCGGGAGCCGAGGACCAGCAGCTCCGCCGTGCGGCTCAGCTCGAGCAGGGCCCCGGAGGGGTCCCCGGTCTCGACGGTCGCCCGCAGCTCGACCCCCACGTCACGGACCTGGTCCGCCGCGTGGTTCAGCAGCTCCTCGACGCCCTGGGTGAGGGCGGCCTCGTCCACGGTGGCGTAGCCGGTGTCGAACCCCGAGCCGGAGAACACCGGCAGGCTGTACGCGGTGACCAGCCGCACCGGACGACCGCGGCGGCGGGCCTCCCGGGCCGCCCACCGCAGCGCCCCGAGGCTCTGGTCGGAGCCGTCGATGCCCACGACGATCTCCCCCGTGGCGTCGAGGGACCGGCTCTGCCCGCCGCCCGAGGGGACGCGGTCGCGCACCGCCTCCTCGCCCAGCGTGGTCTCGTGGGGCTCCTCGCGCTCCCGGTCCGGGGACGGGTCGTCGGTCATGGTGCTGCCTCCTGTGCGCGTCCTCGGTCCGCGGTGCTCCGGATCCCGCCGCGGGCTCCGCCTCCGATGGTACGCGCGGCGGGGCCGCAGGACGGGGTCCTCGAGGGCGCCGGAGCGCCCCCCGGGATGACATGATGAGGGCGCACTGTGCACCTGCCTGCGAGGAAGGACGGTCCCGCCGATGAGCGAGGTCTCGTTGCCCGACGCCCTGCCCGGCGAGACCGGGACGGGAGAGTGGGTCACGTGGGGCAGGACGCACTCCGTCACCCCCCGGCACGTGCTGCGCCCCACCTCCGTCCCGGAGCTCGCGGAGGGCGTCGCCGCCGCCGCGCGCCGCGGACTGGGCGTGCGCGCGGTGGGCTCCGGGTGCAGCTTCTCGGCGCTGCCCCTGGCCCCCGACGTCATGGTCGACCTCTCCGGGCTGTCCGGGCTGCCGGCCGTCGACCGGGAGAACCAGCGGGTCACGGTCCTCGCGGGCACCACGATCCGTGACCTGAACCAGGAGCTGGACGCCCACGGGCTGGCCGTGACCAACCTGCCGGACAGCGACTGGCAGACGGTCGCCGGCGCCGTCTCGACCGGCACCCACGGGACCGGTCTGGCCTTCGGCTCCCTCTCCCAGCAGGTGGTGGCCCTGAGCCTGGTCACGGCCGACGGCGAGCTGGTGGAGTGCTCCGCCGAGCAGCGCCCCGAGCTGTTCCAGGCCGCGCGCGTGGGCCTGGGCGCCATGGGGGTCCTCGCGAGCGTCACCCTGGTGTGCGAGCCGACGTTCCGGCTGCACGCGGCGGAGCTCAAGGAGCCCCTCGGCCAGCTCGTGGACACCCTGGGCAGCCGGATGGCCGGGGCCGACCACTTCGAGTTCTTCTGGACGCCGGGCACCGCCACCGCCCAGACCCGGATCCTCACGCGCCTGCACAAACTCCCGGACTCCTACACCCGGCCCGGCTCCCCCGTGGCCCGCACCGTCCGCCGGCTCGACGACGCCCTGCTGCGCAACACCCTCACCGCGGGGCTCAACCAGCTGGCCACGGCCCTGCCGCGCTCCACGCCGGGGCTCAACCGGCTCGACGCCCTCACGAACAGCCCGCGGCAGTACAGCGACCTGTCCTTCCGGGTGTTCACCGTGCCGCGCCGGACCCGGTTCGTCTCCTCCGAGTACGCCCTGCCGGTCGAGGAGCTCGTCGTGGCCTTCCGGGAACTGCAGACGCTCATCGAACGGCGCGACTACTCGTTCTCGCTCCCGGTGGACGTGCGCTGCGCCGCGGCCGAGGACGCCTGGCTCGCCCCCGCCCACGGCCGGGAGACCGGCTGGATCGCGCTGCGGCAGTACTGGCGCCGGTACGACCCGAAGGTGTTCGCCGCGGCCGAGGAGATCTTCGTGGCCCACGGCGGCCGCCCCCACTGGGGCACCGTGCACACGCAGGACGCCGAGTACCTGCGCTCCGTGTACCCGCGGTTCCAGGACTTCCTCGAGGCCCGGGCGTCCGTGGACCCGGACGGGGTGTTCCTCAACGACCACGTCCGCGGGCTGCTGGGCCTGTAGGCCCGGGTCCGGCGCCCGGGGTCCTCGGGCCCGGCGGCGCGAGGGGCCCGGCAACGCGAGGGGCCGCGCCCGGCAGGACGCGGCCCCTCGCGGCTCGGCACGGCGGTGCGGTGGCTCAGACGGGCGAGGAGACCGGCTCCGCCACGCCCTCGCGGGAGACGCTGACCATCTCCTCGCGCTCGACCACCTTGACGCGCTCGCGCGGGTTGCCCTCGGCGTCGTGCGAGGACTGGCCGAGGCCCTGCTCGTACTCGTCGAGGGCCAGCCACCCCTCCCAGGTGGTGTACTCGACGCCGCGGGCCTCCAGCACGTCGTTGACGGACCCGGGGTCCGGGCGGGTGGCGCCCGGCAGCACGGCGCGGTCCTCCAGGAGGTGGGTGACCGTCTCGAGGGCGTCGGACTTGGTGGCGCCGATCAGCCCGACCGGACCGCGCTTGATCCACCCGGTCGCGTAGAGGCCGTGCAGCACGGTCCCGTCCTCGGCCAGCACGCGGCCCTCGGCGTTGGGGATCACGCCGCGGCCGTCGTCGAACGGCAGCTCGGGCAGGCGGGAGCCGAGGTAGCCCACCGCGTGGTAGACGGCCTGCACCGGGTAGTCGATGTGCTCGCCGGTCCCGGACACGGAGCCGTCGCCGTTGAGGCGCGTCCGCTCCATGCGCAGCCCCGTGACCCGGCCGTCCTCCCCCAGCACCTCGCGGGGGCTCTGCAGGAAGTGCAGGTGCAGCCGGCGGGAGGCGGTCTTCGGGGAGTCGTCGGCCCGCCACTTCTCGAGCGTCTTGACCATGACCTTGACCTGGTTGTTCTCGGCGATCGTCAGCTCGGAGCCCTCGTCGTACTGGAAGTCCTCGTCGTAGACGACGATGTCGACGTCCCGGGACTTGGCGAGCTCGCGGAGCTCGAGGGGGGTGAACTTCACCTGGGCGGGACCGCGGCGGCCGAAGATGTGCACGTCCGTGACCGGGGACGCCTTGAGCCCCTGGTAGACGTTGCCGGGGATCTCGGTGAGGAGCATGTCGTCGGCGTGCTTGGACAGCACGCGGGCGACGTCGAGGGCCACGTTGCCGTTGCCGATGACCGCGATCTCGCGGGCCTCGAGCGGCCAGGTGCGCGGGAAGTCCGGGTGGCCGTCGTACCAGGCCACGAACTCGGCGGCCCCGTGCACGCCCTGGAGGTCGTTGCCGGGGATGTTCAGCGGGGCGTCGTAGACGGCTCCGGTGGCGAAGATCACGGCGTCGTAGTGGGCGCCGAAGTCGGCGAGGGTCAGGTCCCGGCCGAACTCCACGTTGCCGAAGAAGCGGATGTCGCCGCGCCCCAGGATGGCGCGCAGCGCGGTGATGATGCCCTTGATCCGGGGGTGGTCGGGGGCCACGCCGTAGCGGATGAGACCGAACGGGGTCGGGTAGCGGTCGAACAGGTCGATGCTGACCTCGAGCTCCCCGTTCTTCACGGGCTCGGACTTGGTGAGCATGTCCGCGGCGTAGATGCCGGCCGGACCGGCGCCGATGATGGCGACGCGCAGGGGGCGGGTGGTGGTGTCAGCCACGTGGCTTCCTTTCGATTGCGCGCACGGCGTCCGCCGCGCGCATCGTAGACCGGGTACAAGGGTAGTGAATCCGGCGCAGAATCTCCTGGGTGCGGAGGCTCACGAGCGGTGGCCGAGCAGCCCTCGCCCGCGCAGCAGGCGCCGTTCCACGGGGTTGAAGAACAGCAGCTCCACGAGGATGCCCACGGCGAGGATCGCGAGCACCGCGACCATCACCACGGCCATGTTCGACACGGTCCTGCCCTGGGCGAGCAGGGAGCCGAGGCCGAAGCCGATGGAGCCGCCGATCGCGATGAGCTCGGCGCCCATGAGCGAGCGCCACGAGAACGCCCAGCCCTGCTTGAGGCCGGCGACGTAGCCGGGCAGGGCCGCGGGCAGCACGATCCGGCTCGCCATCGTCCAGCCCGACGCCCCGAGCACGTGCCCGGCGCGGCGCAGCTGTGGCGGGATCTGGTCCACGCCCGCGAGCATGCCGTTGACGATAGAGGGGACCGCGCCCATGAGCACCACGAAGTACACGGTGGCGTCGGACAGGCCGAACCAGATGATCGCGGCGGGCACCCACGCTACGGAGGGCAGCACCTGCAGCCCGGAGATGAGCGGGCCGACGGCGTTGCGCAGCCCCTGCCACTGGGCCACCAGCAGGCCCAGCGGGGTGGCGACGGCCACCGCGATCAGGAACCCGCTGATCCCGCGCCACAGGCTGGTGCCCAGCGCGCCCAGCACCGTGCCGTCGGAGAGCAGCACGGCGACCTGGCGGGCGACGTCGAGCGGGCCCGGCACCACGTCCGGGCGGGGCCCGAAGACGGCGACGAGCAGCTGCCACAGCAGCAGGGCGAACAGCAGGGCCACCAGCGGCGGGGCCACCTTGGTGCGCAGCACCTCAGCCCCTGACGTGCGGCGGGTGCGCTCGGTCTGCAGGGCGTCGAGCCCGGCGAGCTCGTCCCCGGCGGGGCTCGGGCGGGCGCCGGACGGGGCCGGCGGGGGCGCTGCGGCGGGGCGCGCCACGGCGGGCCGGGCCGGGACGGAGGGTGCGGCGGTCTCAGGCGGCATGGCGGCTGATCTCCTCCCGGAGTCGTGCGGTGATCGTGCGGGTCAGTTCTCCGAGGGTGTCGTCGAGGGACTGGGCGTTGCCCTCGAAGCCGTAGGCGTCGGGGTCCTTCCAGGGGCGGGTGTCCCACTCCTGGACGATCCGTCCCGGCCGGGAGGACATGAGCAGCACCCGCTGGCCCAGGCGCACGGCCTCGCCGACGTTGTGCGTGATGAACACGATCGTGCGGCCGGTTGCGCGCCAGATCCGCAGCAGCTCCTCGTGCAGCAGGTCCCGGGTGATGGCGTCCAGCGCGGAGAACGGCTCGTCCATGAGCAGCACCTCCCGATCCTGGGCGAGCGCCCGGGCCAGGGCCACGCGCTGGCGCATCCCGCCGGAAAGCTCGTGCGGGCGCTTGTCCGCGGCGTGGCCGAGCCGGACGAGCTCGAGCAGCTCGCGCGCCCGCTCGGGGCGCTCGGCCCGCGGCATGCCGCGCAGCTCGAGAGCGAGCTCCACGTTGCGGCGGGCGCTCAGCCACGGGAAGAGGGCGGCGTCCTGGAACATCAGGGCCGCACCCTCGGCCGGGACGGTCACGGAGCCGCCGGTGGGCTCCTCGAGTCCCGCCACGATGTTGAGCAGCGTGGACTTGCCGCAGCCGGAGGCGCCGAGCAGCGCCACGAACTGACCGCGCTCCACCTCCAGGTCCACGTCCTCCAGGACAGGACCGTCCGCGGGGCCGAAGCTCTTGCTCAGCCCGTCGAGCCGGATCGCGGTCACGGTGCCTCCTCCCCCGCCGGCGCGGACGGGCGGGCCTGCTCCAGGAACCGCTCGTCCACGATCCCCTCGAGCGGGGCGTCCTGGGTGGTGCCGGCCGCGACGCCGTCGGCGAGCAGCGCGGGGTAGGTCCCGGTGAGCGGGTCGACCGTCCACTCGAGCGCGCCGAGCGCGTCGATCAGGGTGGCCTGCGGCAGGGCTTCGGTGCCGGCCTCCACGAGCCCGGCGTTGAGGGTGCCGGCCACCGTCACGGGGTCGTCCTCGTGGGCGTCGAGCCAGTCCACGGACCGCTCCAGACCGCGGACGAGGCGCTCGACGGTCTGCGGGTGCCGCGCGAGGTAGTCCTGGCGGACCACGAGCACCGTGGTGGGGAACCGGCCGTCGGCCCAGAGGTCCCGCTCGTCCACGAGGACGCGGGCGCCCTCCTCCTGGACGGCGCGGGTGGCCCAGGGCTGGGGCAGCCAGCCGCCGTCGATCTGGCCCTGCCGCAGCATCTGCAGCGCCTGCCCGTTGGGCATGGGGGTGATCGCGACGGAGCGCTCCCCGTCGCCGTCGACCCCGTAGCCCTGCCCGGCGAGCCAGGTGCGCAGGGCCACGTCCTGCGTGCCCCCGAACTCGGGGGTCGCCAAGGTGGTCCCCGCGAGGTCGCCCTCGTCCGCGACGTCGCCGGTCACCACGAACTGGGCGCCGCCGGAGGCCGCGCCCGCCACGATCACGAGGGACTCCCCGCCGGACTGCGCGTAGGAGTTGATGGCCGGGCTCGGACCCACGAACGCGGCGTCCAGGGTCCCGGCGTTCATGGCCTCCACGGCGGTGGGCCCGCTGCCGAAGACCTGGGTGGACAGCGCGGTCCCGCCCAGCTCCCTGGCGAACAGGTCCTCCTCGAGCCCCACCAGGGCGGGCCCGTGGGTGAGGTTGCCGAAGTAGCCCAGCCGCAGCTCGGCGGCGTCGGAGGTCTCCGCCGAGGCCTGTTCCCACGCCTCGAGGGTCCCGTCGGCGCGCAGCCACGTGGCGGCCGCCGTGAGGGCGGTCAGGAGCACGAGCGCGGTCAGCACCAGCGGCCAGCCGGGGCGGCGGGACGCGGCGGGACGCCCGCCGCTGCCGGCCGTCACCGTGACGAGGGCCGGCGGCTGCTGCCCGCCCACCTCAGGCTTCCCGCACGAGCCCGGCGGCGAGCGTGTTGCCCGTGGCCGGGTCGACGACCAGGAAGGCGCCGGTGCGCCGCAGCCGGTCGTAGGGGTCGACGGGCAGCGGGGAGGCCAGCCGCAGCCGGACCCGCCCGATGTCGTTGAGCTCGAGGGTGCCGGCGTCCCGCAACACCAGCTCCTCGAGGTCCAGACGTCCCTCGAGCTCGAGGACCATGGCCTGGACCGTGGCGGCGCCGTGCTTGACGAGCACGCGGGCGCGGGGCTGCAGGGGCCGCTCGCCGAGCCAGGCCACCGAGGCGACGAGGTCCCGGACGGGCTCCGGCAGCTCGTCGTCGGCGCTCGCGACGAGGTCGCCGCGGGCGATGTCGATGTCGTCGGCCAGCCGCAGCGTCACGGACAGCGGCGCCGCGGCCTCCGTGAGCTGCTCGCCGGGCAGGGGCGCTCCGGGGGCGGGCGCGGTGCCCGCCACGTCGATCCCGGTGACCGTGGTGCGCCGGCCCGCGGGCAGGACCACGACCTCGTCCCCGACCGCCACGGTGCCCGAGGCGATCTGGCCCGCGTAGCCGCGGTAGTCCCGCAGCCGCTCGGCGTCCGCGCCCGGCGCCGTGCCGCCCTGCGGGCGGATGACGTACTGGACGGGGAAGCGGAAGGGGCGGGCGGTGCCGCGGCCGGACTCGTCCACCGTGGGCAGCTCCTCGAGCACCCGCAGCAGCGGCCGCCCGGAGTACCAGGGGGTCCGCGCGGAGGGCTCCACCACGTTGTCGCCCTCGAGGGCGGAGACGGGCACCACGTGCACGTCCTCGACCCCCAGCCGGGCGGCGATGCCCGTGGCGTCCGCCGCGACCCGGTCGAAGACCTCCTGGTCGTAGTCGACGAGGTCGATCTTGTTCACGGCGACCACCACGTGCGGCACGCGCAGCAGGGACACGACGGCCAGGTGCCGCCGGGTCTGCTCGACCACGCCGTGCCGGGCGTCCACCAGGAGCACGACGGCGTCGGCCGTCGAGGCGCCCGTGACCGTGTTCTTCGTGTACTGCACGTGGCCGGGGCAGTCCGCGAGGATGAAGGAGCGGCGGTCCGTGGCGAAGTAGCGGTAGGCCACGTCGATCGTGATCCCCTGCTCCCGCTCGGCGCGCAGGCCGTCGGTGAGCAGGGCGAGGTCGAGCCGGCCCGTGCCGCCGCCGAAGCCGCGCTCGGCGGAGGTCCGGCCCACGGCCTCGAGCTGGTCGGCGAGGATCGCCTTGGCGTCGTGCAGCAGCCGGCCCACCAGGGTGGACTTGCCGTCGTCGACGGAGCCGGCGGTCGCGAACCGGAACAGCGAGCCGGGATCGATCGTGGGGACGTGCTCGGCCGCGGGGGCGTGCCCGGTCACGGTGCTGGGGGAAGTCATGTCTAGAAGTACCCGTCCTTCTTGCGGTCCTCCATGGCGGCCTCGGAGATCCTGTCGTCCGCGCGGGTGGCCCCGCGCTCGGTGAGCGTGGACACGGCGACCTCGGCCACCACGTCGGCCACGGTGCGCGCCCCGGAGAGCACGGCGCCGGTGCAGGACATGTCCCCCACGGTGCGGTAGCGCACGGTCTGCCGCTCCACGGCCTCGGCCGCGGCCGGCGCCGAGAACTCGCCCACGGCCATCCACATCCCGTCCCGGCGGAAGACGTCCCGCTCATGGGCGTAGTAGATGGGCGGCAGCTCGATGTTCTCGCGCTCGATGTAGCGCCAGATGTCCAGCTCGGTCCAGTTGCTGATGGGGAACGCCCGCACGTGCTGGCCGGGGGTGTGCCGGCCGTTGTAGAGGTTCCACAGCTCGGGGCGCTGGTTGCGCGGGTCCCACTGGCCGAACTCGTCGCGCAGGGACAGGATCCGCTCCTTCGCGCGGGCCTTGTCCTCGTCGCGGCGGCCGCCGCCGAACACGGCGTCGAACCGGTGCTCCGCGATGGCGTCCAGCAGCGGGAGGGTCTGCAGCGGGTTGCGGGTGCCGTCGGCGCGCTCGAGCAGCCGGCCGTCGTCGAGGTAGTCCTGCACGCTCGCCACGACCAGCCGCAGGCCGAGCCGCTGCACGGTACGGTCCCGGAACTGCAGCACCTCCGGGAAGTTGTGGCCCGTGTCCACGTGCAGCACGGGGAACGGGATCCGCCCGGGCCAGAAGGCCTTGGCGGCCAGGTGCAGCATGACCACCGAGTCCTTGCCGCCGGAGAACAGCATGGCCGGGCGATCGAACTCCGCCACGACCTCGCGCAGGATGTGGATGGACTCGGCCTCGAGCGCGTCGAGGCTGCTGTGCACGCCGGCCTCCGCGGGGGCCGGGGCGGTGGTGGGGATGGTCACGTTCGCCTCCGTCGTGGTGGGTGCGCTCACAGGTGGATACCGCACTCGATCTTGTCCTGACCGGCCCAGCGGCCCGCGCGCGGGTCCTCGCCCGGGGCGGTGGGCCGCGTGCAGGGGGCGCAGCCGATGGAGAGGTAGCCCTCCGCCATCAGCGGGTTCGTCGGCACGCCATGGTCCTGCGACCACTCGACGAGGTCGTCGAGGGTCCAGCGCACCATGGGGTTGACCTTGACGAGCTTGTGGGTCTCATCGAAGGTCACCATCGGGGCGTTGGTGCGGGTCCAGGACTCGTCCCGGCGCACGCCGGTGAACCACACCTCGTAGCCCTCCAGGGACTTCTTGAGCGGGGCCACCTTGCGGATCGCGCAGCACAGGCCGGGGTCGCGGGCGAAGAGGTCCTTGCCGTGCTTCTCGTCCTGCTCGGCCACGGTCAGCTCCGGGAGGGCGTCGACCACGGTGATGTTGAGCATGTGCGCCACGGCGTCCCGGGTGCCGATGGTCTCCGGGAAGTGGTAGCCGGTCTCGAGGAACAGCACGTCCACGCCGGGCAGCTGCTCGGCGACCAGGGCCGGGAGCACGGCGTCGGCCATCGAGCAGGCCACGGTGACGCTGCGCAGGTCGAAGTTCTCCGCGACCCAGCGGATGGCCTCCTCCGTGGAGGCCTCCCCCTCGGCCGGGACCCGGCCCTCGGCGTCGAGCTCCGCGTGCAGGGCCGCGGCGCCCGCCGCCGCGAGGTCGCGCAGCTGCTGCTCGTCGCGCAGGGCGGGGCGGGTGCCCGTTCCGGTGCCGGTCATGCCAGTTCACTCTCCTCGACCCGGTGGGTCCACTCGGCGAAGCTCTCGTCCTCGGTGCGCTGGGCCAGGAAGCGCCGGACCAGCCGCTCCACGTAGTCGGCCAGGTCGTCCTGGAACACCTTCAGCCCGCGCACGGTCCGGCCCAGGCCGGCCTCCGCGCGGTCGTCGGCGGCGAGCCCGCCGCCCAGGTGGACCTGGTAGCCGGGCTTCTGCCCGCCGTCCTCGGTGGGCAGCAGCTGGCCCTTGAGCCCGATGTCCGCGGTCTGGATGCGGGCGCACGAGTTGGGGCAACCGTTGACGTGCATCGAGATGGGGTGGGGCAGCTCCACGCCGTCGAGCCGCCGCTCGAGCTCGTCGATGGTGTCCGATGCGGTCTGCTTGGTCTCGACGATCGCGAGCTTGCAGTACTCGATGCCGGTGCACGCCACGGTCGAGCGGCGGAACGCGGAGGGCCTCGCCTGCAGGTCCAGGGCGTCGAGGTCGGCGACGGCGTTCTCGACGTCGGCCTCCTCGATGTCGAGCAGCACGAGCTTCTGGTGCGGGGTGGTGCGCAGCCGGTCGGAGCCGTACTTCGCCATCACGTCGGCGAGGGCCAGCAGCTTCGCCCCGGAGACGCGGCCCACGCGCGGGGCCACGCCGATGTAGAACCGGCCGTCCTTCTGCCGGTGCACGCCGATGTGGTCGCCGGGCCCGGCCGCCTTCTCCGGCGCGGGGCCGTCCGCGAGCGCGTAGCCGAGGTACTCGTCCTGGAGCACCTGCCGGAACTTCTCCGGGCCCCAGTCCTGGACCAGGAACTTCAGCCGGGCGCGGTTGCGCAGCCGCCGGTAGCCGTAGTCGCGGAAGATGCTCGTGACGCCCTTCCACACCTCGGGGGCCTGCTCCTCGGTCACGAACGCGCCGAGGCGCTTGCCGAGGAACGGCACCACGGACAGGGCGCCGCCGACCCACAGGTCGTAGCCGGGGCCGAGCTCGGGGTGCACCACGCCCACGAACGCGCAGTCGTTGATCTCGTGCACCACGTCCAGGGACGGGTGGCCGGTGATCGCGGTCTTGTACTTGCGCGGCAGGTTGGAGAACTCCGGGGAGCCGATCCAGGTGGACTTGATCCGCTCGATCACCGGGGTGGGGTCGATGATCTCGTCCTCGGCGATCCCCGCGAGCGGGGAGCCCAGGATCACGCGTGGCACGTCCCCGCACGCCTCGACGGTGTCCAGTCCCGCGTCCTCGAGCCGGCGCCAGATCTCGGGGACGTCCTCCACCCGGATCCAGTGGTACTGGATGTTCTGCCGGTCCGTGATGTCGGCCGAGTCCCGCGCGAAGTCCGCGGAGATCTGCCCGAGCACCCGCAGCTGCTCGCGGGTCAGGGCCCCGCCGTCGAGCCGGACGCGCATCATGAAGTACTCGTCCTCGATCTCGGCGTCGGACAGCGAGCCCGTCCGCCCGCCGTCGATGCCCGGCCGGCGCTGGGTGTAGAGGCCCCACCAGCGGAAGCGCCCGTGCAGGTCCTGGGGGTCGATCGAGGCGAAGCCGTGCTTCGAGTAGACCTCCTCGATCCGGGTGCGCACGTTGAGCCCGTCGTCGGCCTGCTTGAAGACCTCGTTCGGGTTCAGGGGATCCCGGCCGTCGACCTTCCACTGCCCCTCGGGCTTCGGCTTCCGGGCAGCGCGGGGCGCGCGCGTCGTCTGTGTCATGCGCTCGATTGTTCGCGTGTCCCGCTGGACAGTCACGCCGGTCGTCACAAACCGCCATGAACCGTCGTGACGGGACACAGGGGTGGACACGGGGCCCGGCGTGTGCAAGGACACCGGGCCCGCGTCCCGGCGGCGTCCCGTCCCGGCGGGGACGGGCCCCGGCGCGCCCGGACGCAGGGAGGTAGTGTCGTCCCGGTGGCACGCCGGTGCCGCCGTCAGCCCGGGAGCGTCCCCTGTGGAGTCGTGCTCCCTCCCGTCGAGTGCCAGAAGGACCGCCATGGCATCCTCCGCTTCCGTCTCCACCGAGACTCCCTCCGGTCCGCCGCGCAACGGCCTGGACCGCTTCTTCAAGATCAGCGAGCGCGGCTCCTCGGTGACGAGCGAGGTCCGCGGCGGCGTGGCGACGTTCATCGCGATGAGCTACATCGTCGTCCTCAACCCGCTGATCCTCGGCTACGGCCCGGACGGCGCCGGCAACGTCCTGGGCGGCGAGCGCGTCGCCGCCGTGACGGCGCTCGTCGCCGGGGTGCTGACGATCCTCATGGGCGTCGTGGCCCGCGCCCCCTTCGCGATCGCCACGGGCCTGGGCGTCAACGCATTCCTCGCCGTGACGATCGTGACCACCCCGGAGCTCACGTGGCCCCAGGTGATGGGACTGGTCGTGTGGGCGGGCCTGATCATGTTCGTCCTGGTGCTCACCGGCTTCCGCACCGCCGTGTTCAACGCCGTGCCGGCGTCCCTGAAGACCGCCATCGTGGTGGGCATCGGCCTGTTCATCGCCCTGATCGGCTTCGTGAACGCCGGCTTCGTGCGCCGCATCCCGGACGCCGCCGGCACCACCGTGCCCGTGCAGCTCGGCGACGGCGGGACGCTGCTGGGCTGGCCCATGCTCACGTTCGTGGTCGGCCTGCTCCTGACCGTGGCCCTCATCGTCCGCAACGTCCGCGGCGCGATCCTGATCGCCGTGGTCGCCACCACGATCCTCGCCCACGTGCTCGAGGCGGTCGTCCCGTCCGGCTCATCGGTGGACGCCCCCACCGGGTGGTCGCTCGTGGTGCCCGCGGCCCCCACCTCCTTCGTGGCGCTGCCGGACCTCTCCCTCGTGGGCTCGGCCGCCCCGCTCGAGGCGTTCCGGAGCCTCGGGGCGCTCGCCGCGGCGCTGCTGATCTTCACGATCCTGCTCTCCATCTTCTTCGACGCGATGGGCACGATGGTCGGTCTCTCCCAGCAGGCCGGGCTCGTGGGCCGCAACGGGCAGATCCAGAACGTGGACAAGATCCTGCTGGTGGACGCCGCCGGCGCGATCGCCGGCGGCGCGGGCTCCGTGTCCTCCAACCAGATCTTCGTGGAGTCCTCCACCGGCATCGCCGACGGCGCCCGCACCGGCCTGGCCAACGTGGTCACCGGCGTGCTGTTCCTGCTCGCCATGTTCATCACCCCGCTGGTCAACGTGGTGCCGTTCGAGGCCGTGGCCCCGGCTATGGTCGTGGTGGGCTTCCTCATGGCCAAGCAGGTCGTGCGCATCGAGTGGGACGACTGGGGCCTGTCCGTGCCGTCCTTCCTGACGTTCGCTGTCATGCCGTTCACCTACTCGATCGCGGACGGCATCGGCGCGGGCTTCGTCACCTACGTCTTCATCCGCCTCGTGCAGGGCCGCGGCAAGGAGGTCCACCCGCTCATGTACGTGGTGGCGGCGGCCTTCGTGGTGTTCTTCGGCAAGGGCGTGGTCGAGGGCTGGATGGCGTGATCGACGACGACGCCCGCTGCCCCTGCGGCACCGGGGAGACCTACGGCGCGTGCTGCGGGCGCTTCCACGGCGGCCGCCCGGCTCCCACAGCAGAGCTGCTGATGCGCTCGCGGTTCAGCGCCTTCGCCGCCGGGGACGAGGCCTATCTGCTGGCCACGTGGCACCCTGGCACGCGCCCGGGGTCCGTGGACCTGGACGCCGCGCTGCGCTGGACCCGGCTCGACGTCCACGGGGTGACGGGCGGTGGCCCCTTCGACGACGAGGGGTGGGTGGACTTCACCGCGCACCGGCGCGGCCCGGACGGGGCTCGGGGTGCCCAGCGGGAGAACTCCCGGTTCCGGCGCGAGGACGGCCGGTGGTACTACGTGGACGGCGTGCTCGCCTGAGCCTGCCGGCTCAGTCCTCCTCGAGGTCGGAGAGCACGCAGAACTCGTTGCCCTCCGGGTCGGCCAGCACCACCCAGGTCACCTCGGGCCCCTGCCCCACGTCCACGCGGCGGGCGCCGAGGGACTCCAGGCGGGCGACCTCGGAGTCCCGGTCGGTGTCCACGGCCCGCAGGTCGAGGTGCAGCCGGTTCTTGGCGGTCCGGGGCTCGGGGACGACCACGAAGTCGAGGTGCGGGCCGCTGCCCTCCGCGGGCACGATGCCCACGAACCCCTCGGCCTCCGCGTGGACGACGTAGCCCAGGGCGGCGCACCAGAAGCGGGCGAGGGTCTCGGGGTCGCGGCAGTCGACGACGACGGCGGACAGGGTGCTGGTCATGCGCTCAGCCTAGGCCCGGCGACGCCGCCCGGGAAGACGCCGCAGGACCTGGGGCGCATGCTTCAGGACCCGGGGCGCGTGCCGCAGGACCGGCCAGTAGGAGCCCGGGAGGACTCGCGCCACGAGATCCGGCAGCACGGCGCTGGGCGCCACGAGCAGCCGGTTCCGGCGCCGCTCCACCGCCCCCAGGATGTCGGTGGCCGCCCGCTCCGCCGGATAGCTCAGCAGCGCCGCGAAGTCCTCCCGATCCTTCCGCGCCCGCTCCTCCGACACCCCGGCCGGGGTGCGGGCGGTCTCGGCGATCCTGGTCCGGACCCCGCCCGGGTGCACCACGGTGACCCCCACCCGTCCCGCCAGCTCGTGGCGCAGGCCCTCGGAGAACCCGCGCAGGGCGTACTTGCTCGCGGAGTACGCCACCTGCCCGGGCGGGGCGATGAGGCCGAACAGGCTGGAGAGGTTGACCAGGTGGCTGCCGGGGGCGGCGAGCAGGGCGGGCAGCAGCTCGCGGGTGAGCACCACCGGCGCCCGGAAGTTGATGTCCATGAGCCAGTCGAACTCCTCGGCGGAGACCTGCTCGAAGGTCCCGCCCAGGCCCACCCCCGCGTTGTTGACCAGCAGGTCGATCCGCGGGTGCTCGGCCCGGATCCGCTCGGCCACGCCCGGCAGCGCGGACAGCTCGGCGAGGTCGGCCACGACCGTGCGCACCGGCAGGTCCGGGTGCCCCGCGCGGATCGCCCCGGCGACGGTCTCGAGTCCCGCGGCGTCCCGGTCGAGGAGCACCAGGTGGGTGCCGCGGGCGGCGAGGCCGTGGGCCAGCTGCTCGCCGATGCCGGAGGCGGCGCCGGTGAGCACCGCGGTGGCGCCGGCGAAGCGGAAGGGTGCGGACGGGGACACGGGCTGCTCCTGGGGTCGGGGTCGTGGATCGGGGCCTGCTGTCCAGTGTGCGGGCGGGCACCGGTCACCGCTTGACCCTCCGCGACAGGAAGTTGACGCGCGGCGACAGCCTCAGCCGGCCGGGACGGCCCGGCGGCGGACGTCCCGCGGCGGGGCGCCCCACCAGCGGCGGGCGCACCGGGTGAGCGCCGAGGACTCCGAGAGCCCCACGAGCCCGGCGATCTGGCCGAGGGGGACGTCGGTGGTGGTGAGCCAGCGCAGGGCCGCGCTGCGCCGGGTCTCGTCCAGGACGGCGCCGAAGGTGGTGCCCTCCTCGGCGAGCCGGCGCTGCAGGGTGCGGGGGTGCAGGTCCAGCACCCGGGCCACGGCCTCGATCTCCGGGGCCGCAGTGCCGAGCAGCTGCACGAGCACGCCCCGGACCCGTGGTGCCCACGCGGAGCCGGGCCCGGGGAGCTGGGTGTCGAGGAAGGCGAGCGCCACCTGCCGGACCCCGGCGTCCCCGTGCAGCGGGCGGGCGAGCGTGCTGGTGGGGATCCGCAGGAGGACGTCGGGGCGGCCGGTGCGCACGGGCGCTCCGAAGAACTCCTCGTAGACCCGCAGCGGCGCCGCCGGCCGGTGGGCCAGCTCGACCGTGCGCAGCCCGTAGCGGCCGCCCACCAGGGAGCTCAGGGCCCGGTGCAGCAGGCCCAGGCCCAGGTCGGTGCCCTGCGGGCTGCCGCGCCCGGGGTCCCTGGCGGTCGCGGAGGAGCCGCCGTAGCGCACCGCCGTCACCCCGCGGGCCCCGTAGGGGTCCGGCACCAGCGCCAGCTCGAGGGACGGGGCGTGGACGAAGAGGTAGCGGGAGGTGCACTCGAGGGCGTCGCGCACCGTCTCCGAGTGGCGGGCGGCGAGCGCGAGCGGGCCGAGCACCCCCGGGTCCTGCCGGGCGGCGACCCGCAGCCCCAGGTCGGGGCAGGCCAGCTCCCGTGCGGCGGTCTCGAGCACCCGCGCGACGGCCCGCTCGGGGACCAGGAGGTCGTCGGTGTCCAGGGCCGACCGGGGCAGGCCGGCGGCGTCGGCCAGGGCCTCGGCGTTCCCGCCGAGCTCCGCGACCGCGGCGCGGAAGCCGCGCAGACCCGCGGACCGGATGACCGTCATGTCGCCCACAGTCAAGCAATCGTCGCGCAGCGTCAAGTCTTGGCGGGCGCGCCGGGCGATCCTGGAAGCATGCCAGCACCTTCCACCGCCAGCGAGCCGCCCCGCGAGATCCTCGGCGGGACCGACCACCGGGACGTCGTCGTCGTCGGAGCCGGCCTGTCCGGCATCGGCGCGGCCTACCGCCTGCAGACCGAGCGCCCCGAGCTGTCCTACGCCGTGCTGGAGGCCCGGGACGACCTCGGCGGGACCTGGGACCTGTTCCGCTACCCGGGCGTGCGCTCCGACTCGGACATGTTCACGCTCGGCTACTCCTTCAAGCCGTGGCGGGACCCGCAGGCGCTCGCGGACGGCCCGTCGATCCTCGCGTACATCCACGAGACGGCGGAGGAGTTCGGCATCGACCGGCACCTCCGCCTCCGCACCCGGGTGGTCTCGGCAGACTGGTCCCGCGCCGAGCAGCGCTGGAGCCTGGGCCTCGAGGTGCGGGACGAGGACGGCGCCGTCCACCGGCGCACCATGACGTGCTCGTTCCTGTACTCGTGCGCCGGCTACTACGACTACGACCGCGGCCACGACGCCGCACTGCCCGGCCTGGAGGACTTCGACGGCCGGGTGGTGCACCCGCAGTTCTGGCCCGAGGACCTGGACTGGACGGACCGGCGCGTGCTGGTGGTCGGCAGCGGCGCCACCGCCGTGACCCTCGTGCCGGCCATGGCACGGACCGCCGCGGGCGTGACCATGCTGCAGCGCTCCCCCACGTGGATCAGCGCCGTGCCCGGCCGGGACAGGCGGGCCGACGCGCTGCGCCGGCTCCTGCCCGCAGGCCTCGCCCACCGGGTCATCCGCGCCAAGAACATCCTGTTCAGCACGGCCGTGTACCAGTTCTGCCGCCGCCGCCCGGCCGCGGCGCGGGAGTTCTTCACGTCCCGGGCCGCGCGCATCCTCGGCTCCGAGGCGCTCGTGGCCGAGCACTTCACCCCGTCCTACGACCCCTGGGACCAGCGGCTGTGCGCGGTGCCGGACGCGGACCTGTTCAAGGCGCTGAAGCGGGGGCGGGCCGAGGTCGTCACCGGCACGATCGACACGTTCGTGCCCGAGGGGGTCCGGCTGACCGGGGGCCGGGTCCTCGAGGCCGACCTCGTGGTCACCGCCACGGGTCTGCGACTGCTCCCCTTCGGCGGGATCGTCCTGACCGTGGACGGGACGCCGGTGGAGCTCTCCGAGCAGTTCGTGTGGAACGGGGCGATGCTGACCGGCGTGCCGAACTTCGCGCTGTGCATCGGCTACACCAACGCGTCCTGGACCCTGCGCGCGGACCTCACCCACCGGCTGGTGTGCAGGGTGCTGCGGCACCTGGAGCGCCACGACGCCGGGGCCGTGGTGCCGCGCGCCCCGCGAGGCATGGCCGAGCAGCCGCTGCTGGACCTCAGCTCCGGCTACGTCCGGCGCGCGATCGGCGCCTTCCCGCGCCAGGGCGACCGGCACCCGTGGCGGGTGCGGCAGAACTACCTGCTGGACTCAGCGACCACCCTGCGCACCCCGCTCTCCCGCACCCTCGACCTGATCCCCCGCACCGCGGCCCGCCGCGGCGCCCGCCCGCAGGAGGCCCACGCATGACCGACCGACACACCCCCGTCCCCGCCACGGACTCCCCCGCCGACACCCCGGAGGCCACGACGACGACGGTGGAGGTCGCCGGCCGGCCCGTGCGCATCCGCCGCTCCGGGCCCGCGAAGGCGCCGCCGGTCGTGCTGCTGCACGGCATCGGCCGGAGCCTCGAGGACTGGTCGGCCGCCCACGACCTGCTGGCGCGGGACCACTGCGTGCTGAGCATGGATCTCCCCGGCTTCGGGCTCACCCCCGCCGGCCCGAACCGACCGGGGCTCGGGACGTTCGCCCGCGCCGTGGTCGGCGTGCTCGACGCGCTCGGCGAGCAGCGGCCGGTGCACCTCATGGGCAACTCCCTGGGCGGCGCCGTGGCCATGACCCTGGCCGCCGAGCACCCCGGGCGGGTCGCGGGGCTGCTGCTCGCCAACAGCGCCGGGTTCGGCCGGGAGGCCAACGTCTCCCCCCTGCCCATGGTGTGGGCGGGGCTGTCCCGGTTGCCCGTGGTGGGCCGCCGGTTCCGGCCGCTGGCACGGGCCGCCGCGGTGCGGTCGAACCAGAACTGCTTCTTCGACCCGGCCCTGGCCACTCCGGAGCTCCTGCGGCACGCGGCACGGGTGGGCGCCCAGCCGGACTTCCGGGCCACGTTCCTGGGCACCTACCGGAGCATCGGGCTGCCGGTGATCGGCGTCCTGCCCGGCTGGCGGAGGGCGCTGCTGGAGAAGGTGCGGGCCTCGGGCCTGCCCGTGCTCGTGGTGTGGGGCGAGGCCGACGCCGTGCTGCCGGCCCACCACGCCGAGGCCGCGGCCGCCGCCCTGCCCGGCGCCCGGCTGCACGTCTTCCCGGACACCGGGCACATGCCGCAGATCGAGCGCACCCAGGAGCTGGTGGAGCTGGCCCGGGAGTTCGTGGCGTCGGTCGAGGCCTCGCGCGCCTCCCGCTGATCCCCGAGCCCCCGAGCCCACCGGAACTCCGCCGCTGGGACGCCTCCGCGCAGCACACGCGGCGGGTCGCGTTCCGGTGCTCAGCACACGCGGCGGGGCGCGTTCCGGTGCTCAGCACACGCGGCGGGTCGCGTTCCGGCGTTCAGCGCGGCATGTTCTCGCCGATGGCGACCCCTCGGCCAACGGGGGCGCGACGACGGGTGGGCGCCGCAGCTGGCGGGCACGGCGGCCGACAGCACGGCGCTGCTCGCGATGCAGGACTGACCCAGGACGCGCGCGGCACCGGTGCGAGCGGCTCGCACCGGTGCCGCGCCGTGCGCGAGCCGCAGCCCCGGATCAGCGCTCGGGGACGGCGGCCTGCCGGTCGGCCGCCCAGGATCCGAGCAGCCGGAGCCGCTCGGCCGAGGGCGAGCCGGGCTCGGCGGTGTAGATCATCAGGACCTGCCCGGGGTCGGCGGTGACGGCCAGCTCCTCGTAGGCCAGCGTCAGCTCCCCCACCACCGGGTGGCGGAAGCGCTTGGTGCTGCTCCCGTGGGTCCGCACGTCGTGAGCCCCCCACAGGGTGCGGACGGTCTCGCTGCGGGTGGACAGCTCCCCGACCAGGTTCTGCAGGCCCCGGTCGTGCGGGTCGCGGCCGGCCTCGGCGCGCATGATCGCCACGCACATGCCCGCGAACACCTCCCAGTCCGGATAGAACTCCCGGGAGGCCGGATCCAGGAACGGGAACCGGGCCAGGTTGGGGGTGCGTCCGCCGTCCCCGAGCAGCGGGGCGTAGAAGGCGCGCCCCAGGGCGTTGGTGGCCAGGCCGCCTCCAGCACCGAGGCCGAGGCCCGGCGACGGCCCCGCGCTCGAGCTTGGCGTAGTCCTCCACGCTCACCCCGGCCAGGGCCGCCACCTCGGAGCGCCGCAGCCCCGGCACCCGGCGGTTGCCCCTGGCCGGCAGACCGGGCTGGGCCGGAGTGAGCTTGGCCCGGGGCGAGACGAGGAAGTCGCGGACCTCGGTGCGGTTGTCCATCCCGCCAGGGAGGGCGCGGCCGGAGCCGGAGAGGTGCCCTGCCGGTACACCCCCGGCGACGTCCGGGTCGAGGACGTCGACCACACCCTGCCCCTGGAGCAGGCCGCCGAGGGCTACCGGGCCATGGACGAGCGCCGCGCCACCAAGGTCCTGCTCACCCTCTGAGCCCCGGGGCGTCGGCGCTCCGCGCCGGCGGGCCGAGCGCGCCACGCCGTCGGCGCCGTCAGCCCACCGACCTCCGGACGAGCTCGCCGATCGCCGCCTCCCCGGCCTCGCTCAGCTCGGTCAGGGCGTAGGACGTCGGCCACAGGCCCCCGGCGTCGTCGAGGTGCGCCTCCGTGCTGAAGCCGAACGTGGAGTAGCGCTCCTTGTCCTGGTGGCCGCTGCGGAAGAAGCACACCACCTTCCCGGACCGCGCCCAGGCGGGCTGGCCGTACCAGAGCTTCGGCGCCAGCTCGGGGGCGGCCGCGGTGACGACGGCGTGCACGCGCTCGGCCAGCTCCCGGTCCGGCGGCGCCATCCCGGCGATCGCCGCGAGCACCGCCGCCTCGTCGGCGGCCGCCTTCTTCGCGCCACGGCCCCCGCGCGAGCCGGCCCGCACCTCCGCGGCGCGCGCCCTCATGGCGGCACGCTCCTCCGCGGAGAACCCCTCCGCCGAGGACGTCGTCCGGTCCTGCTGCTCGTCGTTGCGCGCGGTGCCGCTCATGGTGCTCCGTTCGTGATCGATCGGGGGACAGGTGTGCTTCCACGCCAGCCGCCACGACGGCTCGGAGTCCGTCCGGCAGAGCCCGGCCGGACGGACGGGCCGCAGACAGGGCCTGTGGACGTGCCGGCGGCGGAGCGTGGAGGTCTCAGGGCAGCAGCTGCGCGGCGGCGGCCTCCCGGTGCCCCGGTTCCCCGGAGGCCAGGGCGAAGAGGGCGTAGTTGAGGGGTCCCGCGGCCACGAGCGCCTCGCAGCGGTCGGCGAGGCGGGGTTCGTGGCGGCCGGTGAGCTCCTCGTAGGCGTGGACGGTCGCCGCGAAGGACTCGGGCGGGGCGATGAGGTGCTGGTACATGAGGTCCAGGGCCGGGTCGCCGACGCCGGCCGTCGTCCAGTCCAGGACGGACAGGATGCGGTTGCTGTCGTCGAGCAGCAGGTGGGCGGGATAGAGCTCGCCGTGCGTGAGGACGGTGCGGCGCGGCCACAGCCCGTCGTCGTCGAGCCAGGCCCGCCACCGGGCCGCGAGCTCCGCGGCGACGTCGAACTCCCCGAGCACCCGCTCGAGATCGGCCGCCCACCGCCGGCGCACCTGCTCGGGGGTCTCGGCGGGGATCCCCGCCGCCGCGGCGGCGGCGGGGTCGAGGCGGTGGAGGGACGCGACGACCTCCGCCAGGGACCGGGCGTACTCCGGGGAGGCGGTGTCGTAGTGCCAGACCGGCTGCCCCGCGGCGTCGAGGGTGAGACCGGGCCGGCCGGGCAGCAGCGGATAGGCGACGAGCTCCGGCCCCGCGATCCGCCAGTCCGGCACGGCGACCGGGAGCCGCGGGCGCACGAAGTCCAGGATCCGCCGCTCGTCGGCCACCTTCGCCGCGACGTCGGGGCGGCGCGGGATCCGCAGCACCCACTGCTCGCCGGTCCCGGAGGCGGCGGCGAACGCCACCCGGTAGTCCAGCCCCGCCTCCTCGAACCGGACGGTCCCCGGTTCCAGGTCCAGGCCGTGCCGCCGGGTGAGGGCGCGCACGTCCTGCTCGGTCGCGGGCTCAGGCACCATCGCGCGCCCCCTCGGCGACCGGGTCGTGGCGCGGCGGGGTGCCGCCCACGAAGGAGCGCACCCACGCCTCGTCCTTGTACTGGGCGGGCACCGCGCCGCCGAGCAGCTCCCGGCCGAGCGCGGCCGCCCCGGGAGAGCCCTCCAGCGGCAGGGGCGCGGAGGAGGCGGCCAGCACGATGTTGCCGTAGCGCCGGCCCTTGAGCATCGCCGGGTCCGCCACGGCGGCGACGTGCTCGAACACCTCGGACAGCGCGGCGAGCTCGGCGCGCGCCCCGGCGAGGTCCCGGGTGTCGCCGCAGTTGAGCACGTACAGCCCGCCGGGGGCCAGGACGCGCTGCACGTGCCGGGCGAACTCCACCGTGGTGAGCGGCTCGGGGGTCACGGCGCCGGCGAAGACGTCGCGGACCACGACGTCCCGGGTGGCCGGGCTCAGCGACTCCGTGACGGCGCGGGCCTCCCCCACCCGGATCCGCAGCAGGGGGGCGCGCGGGAGGTCGAACCATCCACGGACCAGCTCGGCGAGCCGCCCGTCGAGCTCGACGACGACCTGCCGCGCCGCCGGGTGCGCGTGGGCGAGGTAGCGGGCGAGCGAGCAGGCGCCGCCGCCGAGGTGCAGCACCCGCAGCCGCTCCGGGTCCGGGCGGGCGGCGAGGTGGGCGTCCACGACCGCGGCGATCCAGCGCATGTACTCGAAGTCGAGCCGCTCGGGGTGCTCCGGGTCCACGTGGGAGGAGGGGACGCCGTTGACGTGCAGCACCCAGGAGCCGGGGGCGTAGGCGTCCGGGACGAGCTCGGCGGTGCCGGTCGAGATCTCGTAGCTCCCGGCCGCTGGGCCGGTGGGCCCGACGGGCGCCGGCGCCGTGCGCGAGCGGCGGGACGCCCGGCTCACGCGGTCCCCGTCCGCAGCATGCGGTGCATGCGCTGCCCGGTCCAGGGCCCGCCGGCGGGGAAGGACTCGGCCAGGGCCCGGAAGCCGTGCCTGGCGTAGAAGCGCTCGGCGCGGGCGTTGCCGTCCATGATCCACAGGTACGCGTCCGCGGAGCCGATCGCGGCCTCCTGCAGGGCGGCGCCGAGGCCCGTGCCGTGGGCGGCCCGCAGCACGTAGAGCTGGAACAGCTGCAGCGGGACGAGCGGGGCGGGCACCCCGGCCCGCCCCTCCCACGCGGCGGGGGCCGGACCGGCGGAGACCAGCCCGAGGGCGGCCCCGTCGTCGTCGACCGCGAGGAGGGTGCGCACGTGCGGGTCCGCGAGGAGGGCGAGGTCGTAGCCGGCGGTGCGCTCGGCCGCGGCCTGCTGCCGGTCGGCGAAGGCGTCCCCGAAGAGCGGACGGTAGGTCTCGTCGAGGCAGCGCAGGTGCAGGGCGGACCAGGCCCCGGCGTCGGACGGTCCTGCGGTCCGCAGGCGGACCGCCGCGGGGGCAGCGCTCAGGACTCGATCGCCTGCCGCTGGATCGCGGCCTCGAGGCGTTCGACCTTGCCCTGCAGCTCACCGGTGTGGCCGGGGCGGATGTCGGCCTTGAGCACGAGCGAGACCCGGGGCCCGTAGCGGCCCACGGCCTCGGTGGCGCGCTTGACGACGTCCATGACCTCGTCCCACTCGCCCTCGATCGTGGTGAACATGGCGTCGGTCTCGTGCGGCAGTCCGGACTCGCGGACCACGCGGACGGCGGCGGCGACGGCGTCGTGGACGGAACCGCTCGGGTTCTCGCCGCCGGACGGGGAGACGGAGAAGGCAACCAGCATGCCCCCATCCTCCCACCCGGCGGCGCCCGGGAGAACCCCGGGGACGACGACGGCCCCGCCGCCACGCGAACGGCGTGGCGGCGGGGCCTGACGCGGGTCCGGCGGATCACTGGGCGGCGAGCTGCTCCAGCACGGCGTCCTTGGAGGGATCCTCGGCACCCTGGTTCCAGGGCATCTTCGAGAGCACGTTGGCCATGGCGCAGGTGTTGGACAGCGCGGAGTACGCGAGCCCGCCGCCGACGCCCGCGGCGACGGCGCGCAGCTTCGGGGAGACCAGCTGCCCGCCCACCACGCTCGCCAGCACGAGCGAGCCGGCGACCATGCGGACCTGACGGTCCATGGCCCAGGTCGAGGCGCCGCGGACGACCGCGCCGCCGGCCCTCTCGAAGTCGTCGACGGTGCCGTCGACGACGTAGGTGTTCTCGGTGCCGGCCGAGGAGAGGATGTCCTGGGCGCGGGTGGCCCGGGCGCCGGAGCGGCAGATCAGGGCGACCTTGCCGCCGAGGGCCGCGGCGATGTCCTGCGCGTGGTCGGCCACGAGGTCGACGGGGACGTTGTAGGCGCCGTCGATGTGCTCGGCGGCGAACTCGGCGGCGGAGCGCACGTCGAGGACGGCGACCTCCTCCCCGGACTCGATCCAGGACTTCAGCTCGGCGGGGGCGACTTTCGAGGTCATGCGGCAGTTCCTTCCGGGGTGACGGTGGGTGTGACTCCATGATGCACGATACCCCCCTAGGTATACAAGATCCCCCAGGGGGTATAGAATCGTCGGAGCAACCACCACACCCAGGAGCGCCCCGTGCAACTCGACCCCCAGGACCTCACCCCCACCATCAACCGGCTCAAGCGGGCCCAGGGCCAGCTCGGCGCCGTCATCCGCATGCTCGAGGAGAGCCGCGAGTGCAAGGACGTGGTGACGCAGCTCTCCGCGGTCTCCCGCGCCCTCGACAAGGCCGGCTTCTCCATCATCGCCACGGGCCTGGACCAGTGCCTGCGCTCGGAGGACCCGAGCCTGGATAAGGCCGAGCTGGAGAAGATGTTCCTCTCCCTGGCCTGAGCGGCCCCGCACCCGGTCCTCCGGCGGGCGGGCCCTAGACTGGGCACGGACCCATCCCGATCGTCGGAGGACCCCGCCACCATGACCCAAGGCATCTACGTCAGCGCCATGACGCCGCAGTCCGGCAAGTCGCTCGTGGCCCTCGGCCTGGCCGACTCGCTGTTCCGCAAGACGGACCGCCTGGGCTACTTCCGGCCCGTCCACCTCGGGGAAATCCCGGCGGAGGACCCGATGGTGCAGCTGATGAAGCGCAACTTCGACCTCCCGGACGAGCGCTGCCGCGGCGGCATCTCCCTGGCGCGCACCCGGGAGCTGCTCGCCGCGGGGGACCACGACGAGCTCGACGCGATGGCCGTGACCGTCTACGGCGAGATGGCCCAGCACTGCGACGTGATCGTGGTGGACGGCACCGACCTCCTCGCGCACAACGCGGCCACCGCCGAGTTCGACATGAACGCCCGGATGGCCAACAACCTGGGCGCCTCCGTGCTGGCCGTGATCGGCGCCGACGAGTCCGAGAGCCCCGAGGACGTGCTGAACGCGGTCGAGGTCACCCGGGCCGAGCTGAACCAGGTGCGGTGCGACATCTTCGCGGTCATCGTCAACCGCGCCCGCCCCGACTGGGTGGAGCAGATCGAGCACAACGCCGCCCGCGGTGTGCGGGGCCTGCCCGTGTACGTCATCGCCGAGAACGAGGCGGTGGCCGCGCCGACCGTCGCCGAGCTGCGGGACCGGCACGGGTTCGGGGACGGCCCGTCCGCGGTCTCCCTGGACCGGGACGTCAAGGGCGTGAAGATCGCCGCGATGACCGTGGGCCACTACCTCGAGCAGCTCGCCGACGGCGACTTCGTCATCACGCCGGGGGACCGCTCCGACATCGTCGTCGCGTCCCTGGCCTCCGCCCTCTCCCCCGCCCTGCCCGTCCCCTCCGGGATGCTGCTGACGGGCGGCTTCGAGACCGAGGGGCGGATCCGGGAGCTCACCGCCGCGGCGCCGTTCCCCGTGCTGACCACCGGACTGGACACCTACCGGGCCGCCCGGGAGGTGTCCCGGACCCGGGGCACCCTCTCCGGGGCGCACCCGCGCAAGGTCGCGGCCGCGCTCGGCGAGTGGGCCCGGCGGGTGGACGGAGAGGAGCTCGTGAGCCGGCTCGACCTGCCGCGCCCGGCCAAGCGCACGCCCCTGCGCTTCCTGCACGAGCTCGTCGAGACGGCCCGGGCGGACCGGAAGAACATCGTGCTGCCCGAGGGGGAGGACCCCCGCATCCTGCGGGCCGCCGAGATGATCCACCGCCGCAACTTCTGCGACCTCACGGTCCTGGGCGACCCCGGGCGGATCGCGCAGCTGTGCCAGACGGAGGGCATCAACCTCGACTTCGCCGAGGACGGGCTGACCCTCGTGGACTTCGAGCACGACGACGCGCTGCGCGAGAAGTACGCCGGGGAGTACGTGCGGCTGCGCGCTCACAAGGGCGTGCAGCCGGAGACGGCACTGGAGCGGATGCTCGACGGCTCCTACTTCGGCACCATGATGGTGCAGATGGGGGACGTGGACGGCATGGTCTCCGGCGCCGCGCACACCACCGCCAACACGATCCGCCCCGCCCTGGAGTTCGTGAAGACCTCCGAGGGCGTGAAGATCGTCTCCTCCGTGTTCTTCATGCTCCTCGAGGACCGCGTCCTGGTCTACGGCGACTGCGCCGTGAACCCCAACCCGGACGCGCAGCAGCTCGCGGACATCGCGCTCGCCTCCGCCCGCACCGCCCGCCAGTTCGGGGTGGAGCCCAGGGTGGCGATGCTGTCCTACTCGACCGGCGGGTCCGGCTCCGGCGAGGACGTGGACAAGGTCCGGACGGCCACCGAGATCGTGCGCGGCGCGGACCCGGAGCTCGAGGTCGAGGGCCCCATCCAGTACGACGCCGCGGTGGACGCCTCGATCGCGGCCTCCAAGCTGCCCGGCTCCGCCGTGGCCGGCCGGGCGACCGTGTTCGTCTTCCCGGACCTCAACACCGGCAACAACACCTACAAGGCCGTCCAGCAGTCGGCCGGCGCCGTGGCCGTGGGCCCGGTGCTGCAGGGCCTGCGCAAGCCCGTCAACGACCTCTCGCGCGGGTGCACCGTGGACGACATCGTCAACACGGTCGCGATCACCGCGATCCAGGCGCAGGGCATGTGACCCACCGGCCCACCGCTCGCCCCGTCCCCCGTCCCCATGCCCGTCGCCACAGTCCCAGGGAGTCCTCCATGCTCGTGCTCGTCGTCAACTGCGGCTCGTCCTCGCTCAAGTATCAGGTCCGGGAGCTCGAGGCCGGTGAGGACGGCGGGACAGTGCTGGCCTCAGGGCTGATCGAGAACATCGGCAGCTCGCGGATCGCGGACCACACGCAGGCGCTCGAGCTGCTCGCGGAGCGCCTCGAGGTGGAGCTGGAGGGGCGCACGATCGACGCCGCGGGCCACCGCGTGGTCCACGGCGGCGAGCGCTTCTCCGCGCCGGTGCTCGCGACCAACGAGATCATCCGCGACATCGAGCGGCTGGTCCCGCTGGCTCCCCTGCACAACCCCGCCGCCGTCCTGGGCCTGCGGGCCGTGCAGAAGACGTGGCCGCACCTGCCGCAGATCTGCGTGTTCGACACCGCGTTCCACCGCACCATGCCCGAGCACGTGTGGCGCTACGCCGTGCCGGAGGAGTTCTACGAGCGCTGGGGGATCCGCCGCTACGGGTTCCACGGCACGTCCCACGACTGGGTGACGGGTCAGGCGGCGCAGTTCCTGGGCGTCCCGCGCGAACGGTTCAGCTGCGTGGTGGCGCACCTGGGCAACGGCGCGTCGGTGACGGCGGTCAAGGACGGGACCTCCTACGACACGTCGATGGGCTACACCCCCCTGGCGGGCCTGGTGATGGGCACCCGCACCGGGGACCTGGACCCGTCCGTGGTCACGGCCGTCCTGCGCCGGGACCCGGGGATGACCCCCGAGCGGCTCGACGCCGTGCTCAACAAGGAGTCCGGTCTGCGGGCGATCGCCGGCGACCACGACATGCGCGCCGTCCAGGAGGCCGCCGACCGCGGCGACGAGCGCGCCGAGTTGGCCCTGGAGATGGCCGCCCACCGCCTGGCGAAGTACGTGGGCGGCTACCACGTGGCCGTGGACGGCGCGCAGGCGCTGGTCTTCACGGCCGGGATCGGGGAGAACGCCTCGGCCTTCCGCGCCCGCGTCTGCGGGCGGCTGGGCGCCCTCGGGGTCGTGCTCGACGACGACGCCAACGCCGCCCGCTCGCGGGAGGTCCGCCGGATCTCCGCGCCGGGATCCGCGCTGGAGGTGCTCGTGGTGCCCACCGACGAGGAGCAGGCGATCGCGGCGGCGACCGCGGCGCTCGTCGCGGCCGGGACCTCCCCCGCCTGAGCGGGTCCGGGCGTCACGCTTCGCCGCACGGGGGCCGCGGGGCCGCCGAGTGTTCGCGAATGCGATTCCGGCGGATAGGTTCGGTGCTGGGCCCTGCGCAGGGCCCACCCCGTGTCAGGCCCGTGCGTCAGGAGGCACCGACGATGTCCCAGCAGCCCTATCAGCCCCGGGGTCACGGCGGCCCGCCGCCGCCCGGTGCTCCTCTCTACACGAAGGCCCGCCCGCCCCGGCCGCCGGTGACGGCCGACCTGCGACTGCTGCTCCGGCTCACCGTGGCGTCCTTCGTGGTCGCGGTCCTCGGCAGCACGGTGGGGTACCTGGCGGCGCCCGAGCAGTACACCGGCCTGTCCGCAGGGGCGTTCGGGACGGTCGTCCTCGCCGTCTCGCTCCTGTTCGGCCTCGGGTTCACCGCCGGACTCTATGCCCTGGTGTACTTCCCGCTGCGCGAGCAGCGTCAGTGGGCGTGGATCCTCGGCATCGTCTTCGCGTCCATGGCGCTCCTGACCACCGTGGCCAACGCCGTGCTGCTGCTCGTGGTCCCGGCTGGCACGTCGATCGGGCTCGTGACGGGCGCGCTCAAGGCCGTCGTGGACGTGGCCTGGCTCGTGGTGGCCGCCCGGCCGGGCGTGCGGGCGGCACTGCGCTGAGCTCGCGGACCGGGACGCCGACGTGCCGCCCTCAGGCCAGCCGGCGGGCCAGCCGGTCCATGACGGCGGCCAGCCGGTCGGCGTCGTCGCCCTCGAGCGCACGGAGGAACAGCTCCTCGACGTCGCGGGCGTGGGCGGGCCGCAGGCGCCGGAAGGCGCGCAGCCCCTCCTCCGTGAGCTCGGCCTCGAGGCCGCGCGCGTCCTCGGCGCAGCGCCGGCGCCGCACCCAGCCGCGCTTCTCGAGCACGCCGATCTGGTAGCTGAGCCGGCTCGGGGAGAAGACCAGCCGCTGGGCCAGCTCCCCCATCCGCAGCCGGTGGTCCTCGGCGTTGCGCAGCAGCAGGAGCACCTGGTAGTCCATGAGCGAGCAGCCGTGCTCCTTGAGCCGCGCCTCGATCTCCGTGGTCAGCCGGGCGGTGGTCTCGAAGAACAGCTGCCACACGTCCCACGGGCGGGCGGCGGGCTCCGGCGCGGCCACCGGGCGGTCGGTCACCGGCCGGCCCTGGCGAGCAGGTCCGCGAAGTCGGGGACCCCCTCGAACCCGCCGCCCCGCTCGGGCCCGGCCGCACCGGCCGGGGGCTCGCCGGCCGCCCGTCCGGCCGGCTGCGCTCCCGGCGCGATCGAGCGCGCCAGCTGCGCCCCGGCCCGCCGGATGCGCGACTCGAGCGAGACGCCGGCCCAGTCCTCGGTGGCGGCGTAGACCCCCAGGGGCAGCACCAGCGCCTTGAGGTGGGTGAACAGGGGGCGCATGGCGGTGTCGAGCATCAAGGAGTGCCGTGCCGTGCCCCCGGTCGCGGCCACCAGCACAGGCACGTCCTCCAGCGCGGCGTCGTCGACGAGGTCGAAGAAGGACTTGAACAGCCCCGAGTAGGAGGCCTGGTAGGTCGGGGTGGACGCGATCAGGGCGTCCGCCCCGGTGACCGTGTCCAGGGCGGTCCGCAGCTCCGGACCGGGGAACCCGGTGAGCAGGTGGTCGGCGACGGCGTGGGCCAGCGGGCGCAGGTCCACGCGCTCGATCCGCACCGGCGTCCCGTCCAGTCCGGCCCGGGCGGCCTCGGCGAGCCGGTCGGCCAGCAGCGAGGTGGAGGAGGCGTCGGACATCCCCGCCGACACCACGGCCACGGTGAGCGGGCGCGCCGCGGCGGGTTCCGGCGTCGTCGTCCCGATGGGGTTCCGGTCGCTCATCGGTGGGCCTTCTCCGTGGTCCGCCCCGTGGTCGGCTCCGCGGCCTGCGCGGCGCGGGCCCGCCCGGCGGGCGAGTCCTCGGCCCCGCCGGGCACCGGGTCCTGGCCGGCGCGGTGGCGATCCAGCAGTGAGGCGTGGGTCGGGGCCTCCGGCACGTGGGCGGGCTTGAGCGCGGCGAACTCCTTGCGCAGCACCGGCACGACCTCCTCGCCCAGCAGGTCGAGCTGCTCCAGGACGGTCTTGAGCGGCAGGCCGGCGTGGTCCATCAGGAACAGCTGGCGCTGGTAGTCGCCCGCGTAGTCGCGGAACCCGAGGGTCTTCTCGATGACCTGCTGCGGGGAGCCCACGGTCAGCGGCGTCTGCGTGGTGAAGTCCTCCAGGGACGGCCCGTGCCCGTAGACGGGGGCGTTGTCGAAGTAGGGGCGGAACTCCCGCACGGCGTCCTGGGAGTTCCGGCGCATGAACACCTGGCCGCCGAGGCCCACGATCGCCTGGTCGGCCGAGCCGTGGCCGTAGTGCTCGAAGCGGGTCCGGTAGAACTCCACCATCCGCCGGGTGTGCTCGGCGGGCCAGAAGATGTTGTTGTGGAAGAACCCGTCGCCGTAGTAGGCGGCCTGCTCCGGGATCTCGGGGGAGCGGATCGAGCCGTGCCACACGAAGGGGGCCACGCCGTCGAGCGGGCGCGGGGTCGAGGTGAAGCCCTGCAGGGCGCCGCGGAACCGGCCCTGCCAGTTGACCACGTCCTCCCGCCACAGCCGGTGGAGCAGGCTGTAGTGCTCGATCGCCAGCGGGATGCCCTGGCGGATGTCCTGGCCGAACCACGGATAGACCGGGCCGGTGTTGCCGCGGCCCATGGTGAGGTCCACCCGTCCGTCGGTCAGGTGCTGCAGGTAGGCGTAGTCCTCCGCGATGCGCACCGGGTCGGTGGTGGTGATCAGGGTCGTGGCCGTGGACAGCTGCAGCCGCTCGGTCTGCGCCGCGATGCTCGCCAGCAGGACGGGCGGGTTCCCCGGCGCCACGAACGGCGGATTGTGGTGCTGGCCCGTGGCGAAGACGTCCAGGCCCACCTCCTCCGCCTTCTTCGCGATCTCGACGGTGGCCTTGATCCGCTCGTGCTCGGTGGGGGTGCGTCCCGTGGTGGGGTCCTCGGTGACGTCCCCGATGGTGAAGATGCCGAACTGCATGTGGTCCTCCTGCTCCGCGGCGGCGTCCGGCCGGACGGCCCGCCCTGTTTTTTCAAATTTGAACTACTACCGTCAAGCGGCGCCCGTCCCGGATTATTCCCGCCCCGGTCCGCCTAGGGTGGACGCATGCCCCTCCCCCACTTCCGTCCCACCGGCGCCGGCGCCGGCACCGTGGACCCGGGCGCCGTCGTCACCGGCGAGCACTACCGCATCAGCGTGCTGAGCCCCGGCCTGCTGCGCCTGGAGTACAGTCCCGCCGGCCGCTTCGAGGACCGTCCGTCCGTGTTCGCCGTCGACCG
Organism: Kocuria sp. CPCC 205263; assembly: GCF_040981075.1. Lineage (NCBI taxonomy): Bacteria > Bacillati > Actinomycetota > Actinomycetes > Micrococcales > Micrococcaceae > Kocuria > Kocuria sp. CPCC 205263. The sequence goes on from NZ_JAVKPV010000007.1 coordinate 76,528, forward strand.
CCGGTTCCCGGTGCCGGACTTCCGGGTGCGGCGCACGGCGGCCGGGCTCGAGCTGAGCACGGAGCGGATCCACCTCAGCTACGACGAGCGGGCCTTCAGCCCGACGGGACTGTCCGCGCAGATCCGCGGCGGCGTGACCAGTTACCACAGCGTGTGGCGCTACGGCGTCCCCGCCCCCACCCTGGGCGGGACCGCGCGCACCCTGGACGAGGCCGACGGCCCGATCCCGCTCGAGCCGGGCATCACGTCCCGCGAGGGCTTCGGGGTGATCGACGACTCCGCCTCGGTGCTGCTCACGGACGACGGCTGGTACGCGCCGCGCGCCGGCGAGGAGGGCGCCGTGGACCTCTACCTCTTCGGCTGGGGCCACGACCACCGGCAGGCGCTGCGCGACCTCTACGCCCTGTCCGGGCCGCAGCCCGTCCTGCCGCGCTGGGCGCTCGGCAACTGGTGGAGCCGGTACCACGCCTACGACGAGGCCGAGTACCGGGAGCTGGTCGCCGAGTTCGACCGGCGCCGCCTGCCGTTCTCCGTGCTGGTGGTGGACATGGACTGGCACCTTACGGACGAGCACGTGGAGCGCCGGCACGGCTCGGGCTGGACGGGCTACACCTGGAACCGGGAGCTGTTCCCGGACCCGCGGGGCTTCCTCGCCTGGGCGCACGAGCGCGGCTACCGGGTCACGCTCAACCTGCACCCGGCCGACGGTGTGCGCTCCTTCGAGGACGCACACCCCGCGATGCTCGAGGCCCTGGGGCGCGAGCCGGGCTCGGAGGAGCCCGTGGCCTTCGACGTCACCGACCGGGACTTCGTGGCCGCCTACTTCGAGGTCCTGCACCGCGGCCTGGAGGCCGACGGCGTGGACTTCTGGTGGATCGACTGGCAGTCCGGGCCGCACTCGCGGCTGCCCGGCGTGGATCCCCTGTGGGTGCTCAACCACTACCACTTCCTGGACTCGGGCGCGGACGGGTCCCGTCCGCTGACGCTCTCCCGCTACGCCGGGCCCGGCAGCCACCGCTACCCGGTCGGCTTCTCCGGCGACACCGTCATCTCCTGGGCCTCGCTGGCGTTCCAGCCGTACTTCACGGCGACGGCGGCGAACATCGGCTTCGGCTGGTGGAGCCACGACATCGGCGGGCACATCTTCGGCGCCCGCGACGACGAGCTGGCCACCCGCTGGCTGCAGTTCGGGGTGTTCTCCCCGATCCTGCGCCTGCACTCGGGCGACAACGACTTCATCGCCAAGGAGCCGTGGCGCTACCGCTCCCCCTACGCGGAGGCCATGGAGCGCGGCCTCCGGCTGCGGCACCGGCTGGTCCCCTACCTGCACACCGCCAACCGGGCCGCCGCCGTGGAAGGCGTCCCCCTGGTCCGGCCCCTGTACCACGAGCACCCGGAGGCGGAGCAGGCCTACCGGTACGGCCACCAGTACCTGTTCGGGCCCGAGCTGATGGTCGCCCCGGTCACCTCCCCCGCGGACCCCGTGGTCACCCGCGCGGCGGTGTCGGTGTGGTTGCCGGAGGGGTCCTGGACGGACCTGTTCACGGGCACCGTCTACGACGGCGGGCGGGAGCTCGTGCTGCACCGGGGCCTCGACGACGTGCCAGTCCTGGCCCGCGCCGGCGCGATCGTGCCCCTCGCGGGGTCCGACGACGACGCCGCGCCGGGCCCCGGCAATCCCGGGGAGCTGGAGGTCCTGGTGGTCACCGGCGCCTCGCACCGCACCGTCCTGGACGAGGACGACGACAGCGGCGACGGCCTCGACCCGGCCCGCTGGGCGCGCACCCCGCTCGCCCTCGACGCCGCCGCCGGTGAGTTCACGGTCGGCCCGGCACAGGGCCACCTCGGCTGCCTGCCGGCGGCGCGCACCTGGACCCTCACCTTCATCGGCCTCGAGGAGCCGGCGGAGCCGACCGTGACCGTGGACGGGAGGACCGTCCCGGTCCGCACTGTCCGGGGCGGGAACGGCGTGCGCGGGCACCGTACCTCGGTCACCGTCGAGGGGGTCGCCCCCGGGGCGCAGATCGTGGTGCGGTCGGCGGGACTGGGCGCCGTGACCGCCCAGGATCCCGCGGACCGCGTCTTCGACCTGCTCAACGACGCCCAGATCGGCTACGAGGTCAAGCGGCGGGTGCACGAGGCCGTGCGGCGCGATCCCGTGGGGGCGCTCGGGCAGGCGCCCGCCCTGGGCGTGGAGGGGCCGCTGCTCAACGCGCTCACGGAGCTGGTGCTGGCGACGCGGACCTGACCCTGGTCGTCGGAGGTCGACCCGTCGTGGCGTGGCCCGCGCACCCGGCCACCGCCCGCGGCGGAGAGCTCACTCGGGGCAGGGGCCCTCCTCGTCCAGGCCGAGCTCGATGACCAGGATGGGCAGCCTCAGCCGTTCCGCGGTGAAGGACACCACGCGGGCGTGCGGGATGCCCTTCTCCCGGACGAAGCGGCAGGCGACCAGTCCGTGGTCACGGTTCTGGCCGATCATCAGCACCCAGTTCCGGCCCGCGGCGTCCAGCGCGTGCGCCTGGCGCTCCAGGTCCCGTCCCGCCGGGTCCTTCTCGGTGCTACGCCGGGCGAAACGGGCCGCGTAGGCCCTCATGTCCTCCTCGGTGCGCAGCAGCCCGGCGGCGACCCGCCGCGCGTCCTGGACCCTCAGCACGGGCGCGATCTGCTCCTCGCGGATCTCGCCGGCCCGGTCCCCTGCCTCCTCGTCGGCGGACCGGCGGGCGGCGTGGATGATGCGCTCGATCCGGCGCAGACGGGCATCGTCCTGGTGCAGCTGCCGGTAGTCGGCGATCAACGCCTCGAGCTCGGCGTCCAGGTGGTTCTGCTCGGGCTCCTCGGGCTCGTGGCCGTCGTGCGCCGGTCGTGATGGGGACAAGCCGGCCTCCTGGACGCTGGACGGTGACGTTCCCACGTCAACGGTGACGCCCGCAGCGCCTATTCCGCCGGCCCCGGGGCGGTGCCGGACCGCCGACGCGAGCGGGGTTGGCATCATGGGTGCATGAGTGAGATCAACGACCCCGCCCCGCGTTCCGTCGAGCTGACCCGCACCGCCACCGGCCACTACACCGCCCGCAACGCCGAGGGGGCCGAGATCGCCTTCGGCCGCGGTGAGGGCCTGCTGTCCCCCGTGGAGCTCTTGCTGGCCGCCATCGCCGGGTGCTCGGCCATCGACGTGGACGTCGCGACCTCCCGCAGCTCGGAGCCCTCGGAGTTCCGCGTCGAGGCGACCGGACAGAAGATCCTCGAGGAGAACGGGGCGAACCGCCTGGAGGACCTGCACCTCTCCTTCCACCTCGCTTTCCCCGACGACGCCGCCGGCCGCAAGGCCGCCGGCATGGTCCAACGCCTCGTCACCCTGTCCCACGACAAGTACTGCACGGTCTCGCGGACGGTGGAGCACGGCACCGCCGTCGGCCACGACGTCAGCGTCGACATCGACGGTGCCGCGGGCGAGGCCCCGTAGCCGACCGCACGGGGTTCTGCACGGTCGGCCCCGCGCGGTCGGCCCCGCACGGGGCCGACCGCGGGCGCCTCCGGTGCCGCCCCCGGCCCGCGGACCGGGCGGGGCAGGAGGACCGAGCCCCTGGTGTTCACCGGGCGGTCATGTGCCCGCCGCCCGGGCGGGTCAGGATGAGCACGCCTACACTGCGCTCAAGAGACCCTGACCGGAGAGGAACGGCCGATGCCCGACGGGAAACGGCAGTGGATGCCCGCCGACCAGTGGGCCGTGCGGGAGAACCTGCGGGAGTTCATCGACCACCTCACGCAGATGGGCTACACCGTGCCCCACGGGCACGAGGAGGACCCGGACCTCATCGACCCGGGGGGCTCGGCCGTGGAGACCTGGCGGGAGGACCACCCCTACGACGAGCTGATGAGCCGGGAGGAGTACGAGCTGGAGAAGTACAAGCTCCAAATCGAGCTGCTGAAGTTCCAGTACTGGGGCCAGGACCACGACCTCCAGCACGTCATCGTGTTCGAGGGCCGGGACGCCGCCGGCAAGGGCGGCACGATCAAGCGGTTCACCGAGTACCTCAACCCGCGCGCCGCCCGGGTCGTGGCCCTGACCAAGCCCTCGGACCGCGAGGCCGGACAGTGGTACTTCCAGCGCTACATCCGCCACCTGCCCACCGCCGGGGAGATGGTGCTCTTCGACCGCTCCTGGTACAACCGCGCGGTGGTGGAACCCGTGATGGGCTTCTGCACCCCGCAGGACTACGCGTGGTTCATGGACCAGGCCCCGGTGTTCGAGAAGATGCTCGTGGACTCCGGCATCCACCTCACCAAGCTCTGGTTCTCCGTGACCCAGCAGGAGCAGCGGACCCGGTTCGCGATCCGCCAGATCGACCCCGTGCGCCGGTGGAAGCTCTCCCCGCAGGACCTCGCCTCCCTGGACCGGTGGGAGGACTACACCGAGGCCAAGGAGGAGATGTTCCTGCGCACGGACACCGACCACGCGCCGTGGACCACGGTGAAGTCCAACGACAAGAAGCGGGCGAGGATCAACGCGCTGCGCTTCTTCCTGGACCAGTTCGACTACGAGGACAAGGACCCGTCCGTGGTCCACCCGGCCGATCCGCTGATCGTGCGCCGCGGCCGCGACGCCGTCGGCGACTGAGCCCCGCGGCGTGGAGACGTGGCCGGCGCTGGTCGCCGGGATCGGCTCGGGCCTCGTCGGCGGGTTCTACCTGGCGTTCTCCCTGGTGGTGATGCCGGCGCTGCGGCGCCTCCCCGGCGGCGCGGCGGCCTCGGCGATGATCGCCGTCAACCGGGCCGCGGTGCGGGCGCCGTTCCTGGTCCTGTTCTTCGGCACCGCCCTGGCCTGTCTGGTCGTGGTCGGCACGAGCCTCTCCGCACCCGGCGGGCCGCTGCGCGTGCTGGGCGCGCTGGCCTCCCTGGCGGGCTGGGTCCTGACCGTGGCGGTCAACGTCCCGCTCAACGCCCGGCTGGCCCGCACCGATCGCCGGACCGTGGTGTGGTCCGCCTACGCGCGGCCGTGGACGCGGGCCAACCACCTCCGGGCGGGACTGTCCGTGCTCGGCGCCGTCGCCCTGCTGCTGCCCGTCCCCTGATCCGGCCCCCGGTCCGGCCGGGCCGCGGACCTCTTCCCGCCCGCGGACCGGGTCCGGGCGGCCGCGTCCCTTCGCGCCGCCGCCTGGCCCGGCCGGTCAGCCGGTGTTGCGCAGGCCGGCGGCCACCCCGTTGATGGTGATGAGCAGGGCCCGCTGCAGGCCCTCGTCGACCTCCCGGCCCTCGGCGTCCTGCTCCCGGATCCGGCGGAGCAGCTCCACCTGCAGGTAGGAGATGGGGTCGAGGTACTGGTCCCGCACCTCGAGCGTCTGCTTCAGGGTGGGGTTGCCGTCCAGCAGCTCCGCCTGCCCGGTGAGCCGGGCGAGCTCGTCGAGGGTGAGCTCGTACTCGCGGCGGATCACCTCGAACACGTGCTGGAGCCGCTCGGGCACCAGGGCCCGGACGTAGTGGGCGGCGATCTCCAGGTCGGTCTTCGCCACGGTCATCTCCACGTTGGAGATCACGGAGCGGAAGAAGTGCCAGCGCTCCAGCATGGTGCGCAGGTCCCCCTCCATCCCCGCCTCGCGGGCGGCGCGCAGGCCCGAGCCCACCCCGAACCAGCCGGGCACGATCTGGCGGGACTGCGTCCAGCCGAAGACCCACGGGATGGCCCGCAGCCCGGACAGGCCCTTGTCCGACGACGGGCGCTTGGCCGGGCGGGAGCCGATGTTCAGCGCGCCCAGCTGCTCCACCGGGGTGGCGGACAGGAAGTACTCCGGCAGGTCGGGGTCCTCGACCAGGCCCGTGTAGGAGGCGAAGGCGGCGTCGCTGACCACGTCCATGACCTCGCCCCACCGGTCCAGCTCCTCCTCGGTGGAGCGCGGGTCCTGGTGCAGCGCCGTGGCGCGCAGCACGGCGGCCAGGGACAGCTCGAGGTTCTCCCGGGCCAGGGCGGGGAGGGAGAACTTGTCGCTGATCACCTCGCCCTGCTCGGTGAACTTGATCTCGCCGGCGAGGACGCCGCTGGGCTGGGCGAGGATCGCGTCGTGGGTGGGGCCGCCGCCGCGGCCCACGGAGCCGCCGCGGCCGTGGAAGAGCCGCAGCCGGACCCCGTGCCGGGCGGCGACGTCGCGCAGCCGGCGCTCGGTCCGGTGGATCTCCCACCGGCTGGTCATCACCCCGGACTCCTTGTTGGAGTCGGAGTAGCCGAGCATGACCTCCTGGATGTTCCCGCGCGCCGCGACCACCCGCCGGTAGGCCGGGTCGGAGAGCAGCTCGTCGATGACCTCCGCGGAGCGGCGCAGCTCCCCGACGGTCTCCAGCAGCGGTGCGAAGCCGAGGGTGGCGCGGTCCTGCTCGCCGGTGAGGTCCACCAGCCCGGCCTCGCGGGCCAGGATCACGGGGGCCAGGATGTCGTCCGCGTCGCGGGTCATGGACACGATGTAGGTCTCGACGATCTCCTCGCCGTAGGTCTCCTGGGCCCGGGCGATCTCCCGGAAGACCGCGAACGTCCGGTCCGCGTCGCCGTCGAGGTGCACGGCGCCCGTGGACAGCCCCGGCGGGGCGAGCGGGCGGCGGCCGGCGAGCTCCCCGGCGAGCACCGCGGCGCGCGCGCCCCGGTCCATGTCCGCGTACGGCTGGTCCAGCTCGCCCAGCCGGTCGAGCAGCTGCCCCACGGCCTCGTGGTGGGCGTCGGCGTGCTCGCGGACGTCCAGGGTGGCCAGGCCCAGGCCGAAGCCGGCGATGGTGCGGGTCGCCGCGGCGAGCGAGCCGTCGGCGGCGAGCGTGCCCGCGTGGTGCCGCAGCGAGCGTGCCACCACGTCGAGGTCGGCCACGAGCTCGGCGGTGGTCCGGTAGTCCCGGCCCGGCTCGTGGACGGTCTCCTCCGCGAACCGGCGGCGGGTGTTGATCAGCTTGGCCTTGATGCAGGTGAGCTTGAGCCGGTACGGCTCCTGCGCGTTGAGCTCCAGGACCCGCGGGTCCAGGCCGGGCAGGTGGGCCACGTCCCGCTCCACGGACTCGCGCAGCTCGGGGTCGACCTCGACGATGGCGGTGGAGGGGGACAGCCGGGAGACCAGCACGTCCAGGAAGCTCAGGGCGAGGTCGACGGCCGCCTGCCCCTGCAGCTGGAGGACCCGGCGGGTCATCTCGGGGGTGACGTTGGGGTTGCCGTCCCGGTCCCCACCGATCCAGGACCCGAAGCGCAGCGGCGGGGGGCCGGCCGGCAGGTGCACGTCGTGCTGCGACAGCTGGTCCTCGAGGTCCGCGAGCAGCACGGGCATGGTCTCGGTGAGGACCTCCCGCAGGTAGTACAGGGCGTTGCGGGCCTCGTCGAGCGGGGTGGGGCGGTTCTGGCGCAGTTCGTCGGTCTGCCAGAGGAGCTCGATCAGCTCGGCGAGGCGCCGGTCCTGGCTGCGGCGCGCGGCGGAGCCCTCGGCGGTCTCGCGGGCCAGGATGTCGGAGAGGTGCCGGATCTTGGTCAGCACGGAGCGCCGGGAGGCCTCGGTGGGGTGCGCGGTGAACACCGGCCGGACGTCCAGGCTGCCCACCGCCTCGCGCAGGGCGTCGGGACCGGCCTCGGCGGCGACGTCGGTGACCGCCGCGGCGAGCCACCCCTCGTCCTCGGGGCGGCGGTCGAGCACGCGCACGCGGTGCACCTGCTCGGCGGCGTTGGCCAGGTGGAAGTAGTGGGCGAAGGCCCGCACCAGGTCCGTCGCCCGGTCCAGGGGCAGGGAGCCGAGCAGGTCGCGGACCTGGCCCGCGGCGTCGTCGGCCCCGGAGGCCTTGGCGTCCTTCGCGTCCTTGGTGAGCCGGCGGACCTGCTCGACCAGCTCCAGCAGCTCCTCGCCGCGCTGGCGGGCCAGGGTCTCCCCCAGCAGGGTCGTGATGCGGCGGACGTCCGCGCGCAGCGGGGCGTCGATCACCTCGGCGCGGTGGCGGTCGGGGGCGGCGGTCCGGTCGTGCTGAGTCGTCATGTCGCGGCTGCTCCTGGCTGGTCGGTCGTCACGGGTGCGCGCACGACCGACGAGCGGTCGCGCCGTCGGTGCCTACCGTGCCAGCCTACCCCGGGTGATCCACGTCGCACGGGCCGCCCCGGAGAGGTCCGCGTGGGACGATCCCTGGCAACCCGTGCCGGACGGGGCAGGGAGCGGTAGGTTCGGCGGTGAGCACACCTCGCGCGCGCCAGGAGGCACCGGCAATGAGCCAGCACCCGCACGGTCCCGGTGGCCCGCACCGTCCGGGCGGCGGGCCGCCCCCGCCCGGGCCGCCGATGACGGCCCGGCTGCGCCTGCTGCTGCGGCTCACCCTGCTCTCGTTCGCGGTGAACGTGGCGGACACGTTCGTGCAGACGGTCGCGGGCCCCAGCGCCCAGCTCCCCGGCATGGAGGACCTGGTGCGGGTGCCGGGTCTCCCCGGCGCCGGGCTGTCCGCCGCGCTGGCGCTCCTCGGCGTGGTGCTGACGACGGCCCTCTACGCGCTGGTCTGGTTCCCGCTGCGCGAGCAGCTGCAGTGGGGCTGGATCCTCGGCATCGTCTTCTGCTCCCTGGCCGTGCTCGGCGACCTCTTCGACCTGGCGGTGTTCCTCCTGGGCGGGCACCTGCTGCCCGGGCTGAGCACCACCGTCCTGGTGGCGGTCAACGTCGTGTGGCTCGTCGTGGCGGGCCACCCCGGGGTGCGGGCGGCGCTGCGCTGACCGGGTGTGGCGCGGCCCGGGGGCGGTCAGGCGACGGCGGTGACCGGCGGGGCTGCCGACCAGGGGAAGACGATCCAGTCGTCGGTGGCCTTCCACAGGTAGTCGGGCCGGATCACGGAGCGGGGCTTGCCGTAGATGACGGCGGAGCGCGCCTCCGCGCCCAGGCCGCGCAGCAGCTCCAGCACCAGGGCGAGGGTCCGCCCGGAGTCGGCCACGTCGTCGACGACGAGCAGCTTCCGGCCCGCGATGGACTCGGTGTCCAGCATCGGGGCGAGCAGCACGGGGTCCGGCAGGGTCTGGTGGACGTCGGTGTAGAACTCCACGTTGATCGCGTCCGAGAGCTTGACCCCCATCGCGTAGGACAGCGCACCGGCCGGGAGCAGACCGCCGCGGGCCACCGCGATGATGATGTCCGGCAGGAAGCCGCTGTCCACGACGCTCTGGGCGAGCTCCTGGGTCGCTTCGCCGAAGCGTTCCCACGTGAGGATCTCCTTGCCCTTGAGCTCGAGGGCGTCCGCGTGATAGGCCATGCGCCCCAGGCTACCGGAGCCCCGGAGCGGGTGGAGCCGCACGCCCATTGGTAGTAAGTTCACTGATCAGATCGTTGTCCACGGGAGCCGCCGCGGGGCGCTCCCCCACCGGAGAGGACGCCATGACCCAGTACCCGGCGCAGGGCCGCACCGCCCTGCTCGTCATCGACATGCAGAACTCGTACTTCGACTTCCCCGAGCTCGAGGAGCAGCGGGAGTCCGTGACGGAGAAGGTCAACGAGCTGATCCGGGCGGCCCGCGAGGGCGGCTGCCCGATCGTGCTGATCCGCACCCAGCACGAGCGGGACGGCTCCACGTGGACCGTCAACATGCACGACGACGGGCAGGGCTTCGCGTTCCCCGGCACGGAGCAGTCCGAGTACGTGGCCGGTCTCGACACCGAGGGCGGGACGGGGCTGGTCAAGACCCGGGACAGCGCGTTCTTCGACACGGACCTCGCGGCCCGGCTGCGCAACCTGGGCGCCACCCACCTGCTGCTCTGCGGGATCTCCACGCACAGCTGCGTGGCCCAGACCGCGATCGACGCGTTCGCCCACGACTTCCGGGCCTCGGTGGCCCGGGAATCGGTCGGCTCCGAGAACTCTGAGCTGTCCCGCGCGCTGCTGGCCTTCCTCGAGGAGGAGATGCGCCAGGACATCCTGGACCAGGACGAGGCCGTGGCCCGGCTGCGGGGCTGAGCGACGCGGCACACGAAGCGGGACCGGAACCTCCCGGCCTGATTCCTGCCGCGCGATCACCGGTGACCTCGACGACGGGGCACCGGGTTGCGGAGAGCTCACCCGCCCCCGCAGTGTGCTCACGAGCAGCAGGAGCAGCCGCCGCCACACCCGTCGTCGCCGTCCGCGCCGGTGAGGGTGACAGCAGGCGCGCAGCAAGCGTCCCCCCGCCAGGCCTCCACCCCCTCCTTCACGGCCACGGCGGCGATCATCAGTGCGGCCACCGGGTCGGCCCAGGTCCAGCCCAGCGTGCTGTTGAGGAGCAGGCCCACCAGCAGCACGGCGGAGAGATAGGTGCACAGCAGGGTCTGCTTGGAGTCGGCCACCGCCGAGGCGGAGCCCAGCTCGCGGCCGGTGCGGCGCTCGAACCAGGACAGCAGCGGCATGATCCCCAGGCTCACCGCCGCCAGCCCGATCCCCACCGGGGAGTGCTCCGGCTCTGCGGCCCCCAGCAGGGCGCGCAGCGCATCGACGGTGACGAAGGCTGCGAGCCCGAAGAAGGAGAAGGCGATGACCCGCATGGCCGCCCGCTCCCGGAGGTGCGGGTCCGGAGCGGCGAACTGCCAGGCCACCGTGGCTGCGGAGAGCACCTCGACCACGGAGTCCAGGCCGAAGCCGATCAGCGCCGAGGAGGAGGCCACGGTTCCGGCGGTGATCGCGACGATCGCCTCGAGGACGTTGTAGGCGATGGTGCCGGCCACGACCCACCGCACCCGCCGGTGCAGGACCGCCCGCCGGGTCGCGGTAACGGGGCGGGGTTCGAGTGGGACCGAGGTCATGCGCAGGTGCAGCCTTCCGGGGAACAGCAGACAGGGTCCACGGTGGCCACCAGCTCCAGCAGGTCCCCCAGGGCGCCGCCCAGCCGGGGGTCGGTCAGCCGGTACCAGCTGTTGCGCCCCTCACGGGTGGCCTCCACGAGCCCGCAGCCGCGCAGACAGGCGAGCTGGTTGGAGATCACCTGCTTGGACACCCCGAGGGCCTCGGCAAGGTCCGAGGGACGTGCCGGGGCTTCCCGCAGGCTCAGCAGGATCCGTGTGCGGACGCCCTCCGAGAGAGCGTGGCCGAGCCGGGTCAGAGCGGCGGCGTGGGTGAGGGTCACCGTGGTCACACCTCGATAGTACAGCTCCCCATGTACTGAACGGGCGCAGCGCTCCAGGTGGTGGCGATGCCGGCCAGGACCGTCCCGGGCGACGCAACCACGAGGTCCGTGTGCGTCGCATTGTGTCGGGAGTGTCGGGCGCACTGGCACCCGACACCCGGAGAGGTCGAGGCATCCGTTGTCCGGCACGCCCCGAATGCCGGAATTCCGCTGGATGCCGGGCCGCCACGGCTTCCCGGCGGGCTCCGCGTCCCCGAGAGCCCTGGGCCGCGCCCCCAGACCTGCTGCGGACCTGCTGCGACATCGACGTCGATCGCATCGGCAACAGGGTTTTCCCAAGAGTCCCTCCACATATTTGCGATGTCATCACCATCGCTCTATGAGGAGACATCATGAGCACGTCAATCAGTCCCCGGGAGTTGCTACGGGACCCACCGCGTCGGCCCCGCTATCGCCGGACCATCGCCGCGTCCGCAGTGCTGATGCTGGGATTCACCGGGATCAGCGCCTCGGTCGCCGCCACCCAGGTCACCGAGAAGAACCCGGGTCAGTTGACGGCCGTCGGCCCGGTGAACCCCGAGTTCGGCTTCCCGGCCTGGTACGAGGACAGCGCCGGCGTCCGCACGGAACTGTGCATCGACGGCAGCGACCCGCTGTGCGGGCTGGCCCCTGAGCCGGAGACTCCGTACGACCCGACCCAGCCCACGGTCCTTCCGGGGAACTTCCCGCACGAGGGCTTCTACATGCTGGCCGGGTCCGAGCTGGACCTGCCCGGCGGGGGAAGCGCTGTCCTGACGCTCGGGCTGGAAGGTGCCTTCGCCAACGAGGTGGCGCACGGGGAGCAGATGGTGTTCGCCCGGCAGCGCCTGGTGGTCAAGGAAGGCCCGGCCAACAGCACGCTCTCGTTCCAGCACCCCTACGGCACCATCGAGGTCGACACCGACGAAGCAGGCGACGCCAAGCTCGTCGAGGACATCTCTCCCGCCGTCGGCAACTTCGAGACACCGTTGAAGAGCAACTTCGGCCCGTTCCTGAAATGGGACTCCGGGGCTCCTGATGGCTACCTCGGCAATCCTGACGTGCCGCACACGGTGGTGGGCAGCCCGCTCGGCGAGGGACGCAACAGCTTCTCGGTGTCCGGCACGAACTCCGCGACCGGCGATGCCGTCACCGCGCGCACCGACCTGTTCACCGTGATGGGCAAGATCGCCACCAACCACGGGGTGAAGGCCGAGCACGCCGTCGTCAACGACGGCTACATCGACGTCTTCGCGACCAGCCGCGGGGACCAGCTCCAGGTCAACGGCCAGGAGGGCGTGTTCGAGACCACGCCCATGGAGAAGGACGAGGGCGACTCCGAGCAGGCCTATGCCCGCATCGCGTACACGGGGACCGCGCCGTCCACGGTGACCGTCACCAACCTCGGTGACGATCCGCAGAGCACCAGCACCGTGAACGTCACCGATCTCTCCGTCGGCACGGCCGCCACCTACGACGGCGCGATACTGACGGTCACGGCGAGGTCGTCCTCCGGCACGGCTCCGACGGTCCGAGGGTTCGGCGAGCTGACGGCGGGCGCGGCGGGCACCTACGAGGGCACGTTCACCACCGTTGCGCCCCCGGTCAACGTTACGGTCTCCACCTCCGACACCAGCAAGGTGACGGTTCCGGTCTTCGTGACCGGCGGCGAGGCCTCGCCGGCGGGTCTCGCTCCGATTGATGCCAACCCTGACCCGGGTGGCGTCACCGTGGTCGAGGGCGGTACGGGCACCACTCCACCAGCCGAGGGCGGCACCGACCCCGCACCGGCGGCCGACGCGGTGATCGCGCCGGTGACCGGCGCGATGGCTCGCGGAGTGGCCACCGAGCTGGACGGCAGCGGCTCCACCGGCGCCACCAGCTACACGTGGTCGCAGGTCAGCGGACCGACGGTGACGTTCAGTGACCCGACGGTGGCCAAGCCCACGGTCACGGTGCCGTTCTTCACCACGACCACCGCGTCCGCACCCGAGCCTGCGGACGAGGATCCGGTGCTCAAGCTGGTCGTCACGAATGCGGACGGAGTTGAGGACGAAGCCCAGATCAGGCTGAGGAGCGACGACGATGTCTCCATCGCGCCGGGTGCGAGGTACCGGGCCGGCAAGGAGTTCCGGATCGCCGGTACGGCTGTCGTCGAGGGCTCTCCGACCCTGCTCAGGCCGCCTTCGTCGGTCAACGTCTACGACGTGGCGGCGGACGGCACGTTCAAGCGCAAGCTCGGCACGGCACAGGTCGACACCCTGGGCAACTGGGAGCTGAGGCTGCGACCGGCACCCGCGGGCACGGTTACGAACGTGCTCGTGCAGTCGACGCGCGGCGGCGAGGCGACGGGGGCGGTGGGCGGATAGCACCACCCCGGCAGCAGAACGACCCACCGACCGGCTCGTGTCCCGAGGAACCCTCAGGGCACGGGCCGGTCGTCCGTCTGCGGTGCATCCGGTGGAGACCATGTCGCCGGGTGCACCGTCTGCTGGCCGCAGCACGGGAATGTCCCGGCACCGGTGCACGCAGCCGATGGAACGCCCGCCCCGAGGCCCGGACCCGCGCGAGGGCCACGGCGCGCCGTCGGGGACAGGCACAGCAGGGCTTCAGAGGAGGCGGGCAGCGCCTTCTCGGCGTTGCCGAGGCCCGGCCCCGCCCCTGGGCATCCACAGCTCACCAGGGCTCCGGCGCCGGAGCGTCCCCTTCCGCCTCCCGGAACGGGATCGCCGCCCCGGGCACGGGTCAGCGGGACCGTGCTCCGTCCCTGCGCCTGCCCGGCCACGACGTCTCCGGGCGCACGCCGATCGCCGACCGCCCATCGGGCGACCGGCGATCCTCGGTGCACAGCTCATCGCCTCCCCTGCGGAACGGCAGGACAGGCGTGGAGTCAGGCCACCGGCGCGACCTCCGTCTCGTCCTCCGCGTGAGGCTCTTCCGCCTCGCCCGCCTCGTCCTCGAGGTGGGGCTCCGCGGCCTCTTCCTCGGCGCCCTCGTCCTCGTCGCCGACGGGCATGTCCTCGAGGGCTCCGGCCATCTCCAGGAAGTCGCCGCAGGCGAAGGGGATCTTCGAGGGCGCCCAGCCTTTGGGGGCGTTGAGGAACGAGGTCCGGTCCAGGGAGAGGATGCCCAGGATGACCTCCGCGATGATCCTCCCGCCGACAGGGCCGAGTGTCCGCCCGCCCAGCAGCTCTGACTCCTTGAGCACGTAGAACCACAGCGGCGCCCGGCCGTTCCAGCGGGGGTCCGTGAGTCCGAGCCGGTCGTTGGGGATGGGGGTCACACCCATGGCCTTGGCGACGTCCTGGCCGGCCGGCAGGCCGAGCCGCTTGCCCCGCAGCAGGTTCCGGTGAGCCAGGGAGAGAATGGCGCCGTCGACGTGCTGCACCACTGTCGGCGGGAGCTCGTCGAGCGGGAGCGCCAGCTTGGTGTCGATCAGCCGGGTCATGTTGCGGTCGTCCGGCACGCTCATCCCCGGAACGTCGAAGAAGTAGTTCCAGTCCGCCCGTGCGATGGTCGGCAGCGGGCGGGAGCCGCGGAGGTCGTTCGCCGGGTTCCCGAAGAAGGGAATGGTGACCGCGTCGTGCATCTCGTACTCGGCCCGGATCATGCTGTGCCCGAACCGGTACGCGGCCACCGAGTACTCGATGGGCATCATGGGCCGTGTGGGGTTGCCGGGCTTGTAGAACCGGCAGTCCACCCCGGTCGGTCCGCCTCGGCGGGGCTTGAGCATGCTGTCCACCAGGGCCCTGCCCGCGATGTGGGGCAGGAAGTCGTGCACGATCAGCCACTGGAAGTGCCAGCGGACCAGCTGCTGCGCCTCTTCGAACGTCTTGCCCTCGTCGATGAACCTGTTGTGCAGCTGCAGGAAGGTGAGGTGGAACTGGGCGACGATGAGGTTCTCGTCGTTGCGGTGGTCCCCGATGATCGCCGTGCCGTCCGCGTTGCGCGGCAGGTCCGGGAACCCGTCGTGATTCTGTCCGATGCGCATCCGCCGCGGATCCGCCGGGTCGTAGAGCTGAGGATCCGCGGCGGGCCCCCGGCCGTAGACGGACCCCAGCTCGAAGAACGGGGTGTCGAAGTTGGTGAGGCCCTTCGGATCCATGTCCTGCTGCGGCATGGGGGTCTTGTCGAGCGTCATGTCATGGTCGATGAACTGCCCCAGATAGGCGTAGCCGGCGGGGATGTCCGGGTTGTCGAACCCGTCGTTGCTGAGCGAGACGTCGGCCAGCGGCGGGGTGCGGTCGACCATCTGCTGTGCGAGGTCGGCCAGAAGGTCGTCGCTCGGGGCGAAGGCCGGGAGCTTCTTGAACATGACGCCGAAGCGTCCCTCCTTGGTCCGGCCCGCGGTGATCGCGATGTCGGAGCCACGGGGAGCCCCTACGCCGTGGCCCGACCGGGCTGCGCTCAGCACCGGGGACGACGAGGGCCCCGCAGCAGGCGTCTTGGGCGAGGGAGCCTTGGGCGCGGCCTGGGCCTGGCCCGCAACCGGCAGCGTGGCCAGGCCGGCCACCAGACCGGTGATGACGCCTCGGCGCGAGACGCCCCCGTACGCCGCGGACCCCTCCGGCACGCGGATCCTCTTCGTGGCTCTCATCAGATGTTCCTCTCCCCTGAGGTGTGCTTGTGCAATTCAGGAAACGATCCGATTCTTGGAAATACCTTGCTGGATCTCCGTTCATGACAGGGGGAAGCGGGCCCAGGACGAGGGGAGTAGGGTGTCCTGGGCCCGCTGGTCTGTGTGCCGCGGGGCAACGGATCTAGTTCCGGGGAAGCAGAACCGTGGCCTCCAGGGTCGCGGCGGGGACGGTGCCGAAGTGCCGGGAGTCGACCGACACGCCCCGGTTGTCACCCATGACGAAGACATGTCCGTCGGGAACGGTGACCGGGCCGAAGTAGGTGCCGTCGATCCGGCTGCGGTCCACGAACGGCTCGTCGACCGCCCTCCCGTCCACGACGAGGACGGAGTCCTCGATCGCCACGGTCTGCCCGCCAGTGGCCACTACCCGCTTCACGGTCGTGCTGCCGTCCTCGGGATGGGGGAACACGACCACAGTTCCCCCGGACGTCCTGTCGGGGTCAGGATCCGGCTTCAGGAGCAGTGCGACACTGCCCTCCCCCATGGTGGGCTCCATACTGCCCGAGACGACGACCACGGGTTCGAGCAGCCAGATCCGGACAGCCAGGACCAGGGCCAGACCCAGCAGGACGACCCATAGAGCCCTGCGACCGACGGTTCGGTCACGGGGACGGGTCTTCGGGCTCGAGGACGGGGCGGTGCTCAGCGTTGCCATGTCGGCTCATCCTTGCTTCTGGAGCGGGCCTTCTTCTGGGACGGGGCCGATTGCCGGGCATTCTCCGCTGCGGCCACGGCGCCCGGTTCATCTGGTGGGACGCGATTGCTTCGTCTGGTTCCCCTTGCCCGACTTCTTGGTGGGCGACGGCGAGGCCGATGGCGATTCCGTAACCGACGGCGACGGCGAGGGACCCGCGGTCTCCGAGGGCGTGGGCGTGGGCGACGGCGTGGGCGACGGCGTGGGCTCGGGTGCGGTTGTCCCTGCCGGCACCGCCGGTGCCGCCGTCATCGGGTCGTTGGGATCCGGGTCCTGGGACTCGCCGACCTGGAACTGCGCCATCATGTCGTGGTCCTCGTGGACCAGGTTGTGGCAGTGCACCATGTACCGGCCAGTGTGGGGACCGAACTTCATGAGCAGCCGGACGGTCTCGCCCTCACCCACATAGACCACGTCCTTGGGACCCTTCTCGTAGGCGAACGGTGCACGGCCATTCCGGCCCACGATCTTGAAGTCGACCAGGTGGATGTGCATGGGGTGGAACCACCCGCCCGAGCTGTTCTCGAACTCCCAGATCTCCGTGGCACCCAGCTCGACCTCGGCCAGGTTCTTGCGGTAGTTGCTGGCGATCACGCCCGCCCACGTCTCCCCGTCGATCGTCCACATGCCGTTCGAGCGCTCCACCCGGAAGCGCCGTGTCCTGGTCGCCTGGCTCTCCTGCAGGTCCATCACCTCGCTGCCGGCGAGCGTCGTGGGGATCCGGTTCCAGGTGGGATCGGACGTGTCCACGGGCTCGTCCACCACGTCGAAGGCCATGATCTTGTCGGTGAAGTCGTAGTCGACGTTGTTGTCGTTGGACAGGTTCTGCAGTTCAACACGCTGTCCGGTCCTGTACTTGCTGAAGTCGATGAGGAACTCGTAACGCTCGGCGCCGGCGTGCCGGTACTCGCGGACGGCCTGGGCGCTCGGCATGAGCCCGCCGTCCGTGGCCACCATGACGAGTGGGTCCCCCGTGCTGAGCGTAGGCCGGAAGGAACGGGAGATCGAGCAGTTCAGGAGCCGGAACCGGTAGACCCGCTTCTGCACCTTCATGACAGGCCAGGGCTTCCCGTTCACGAGGACGACGTCCCCCCACAGCCCCGACCGGCTGTTGTCGTCGTAGCCCAGGGATCCGTTGGCGGCGAACATCGCGTCGGAGACGGTGAGGGCGACGTCGTACTTCCCGCGCGGCAGGAGCCGTTCCGAGGTGGCGTCGTGCATGTGGTACTGCCCAGCCAGACCCGAGTAGGCGTTGAGCGCGGTGTGGTGGACCCCGTGGTCGTGGTACCACAGGGTCCTGGCGCCCTGGAAGTTCGGGTACTTGTAGGTCTTCTGGAAGCCCGGCCGGGTGATGTCGCTGGCGTACCCGTCGTACTGGGGCAGGGAGGCGGAGCCATGCAGGTGGGTCGACGTGTCCAGGCTGTGGCCGTCCAGGGCGTGCTGGCGCGGCAGCTTGTTCACCACGGTGAGCTCGATCTTCGTGCCCTGGTAGACGTCGATCGTGGGACCGGGGAAGATGCCGTTGTAGCCGAGGATGGGCGTCAGGAGTCCCGCTTTCGGCAAGATCTGGGCCGAAGCGGCTCGCTCCTCGACCCGGTAGTACTTGATGGGCTGCCCGTCGACGGGGTCGACCGTGGGCCTGGCTCCCGGAGCCTCCGGGGACAGGACGGGTGCCTGGACGAAGCCGGTCCGGAACGGCCTGGGCATCAGGGACTCGTCGAGAGCACTCGCGGACTTGGCATTGACTGCTGTCATCGGCACACCCAGAGCCGCCCCCGCGACTCCCAGCCCACCCAACAGCAGGACGTTTCTTCTTGAGACAGCCATGATGATGTTCCCCCTCGGAACAAGACCGTTGTGCTGAACACGGCCCCGTGTACTTGAAAACTGCCTGTGCTGGAAAGACCTGCCCCCGGCCTGGTCGTTCCCTCCGGTCAGCGTGCTCCGCCGCCGCTGTGGTGGTCGGTCCCCATCGAGAGACGGACGTCGCCCGGCCCCTCGAGGGTCAGTTCGAGAGCCTTGTCGGGCACCTCGAAAACCAGCTCCGCCTGCATCGACTCGCCCTGCGCGAGCGACGCCTCGGACGGTGACGCCCAGACCACCGGTGAGCGGCGTCCCCCGAGCCGGTCCACTGCGTAGTCGTCCGCCTCGAACTCGACACCCCCGGGTTCCATGGCGGTGACTTCCAACAGCACGATCACCTGGTGTGCTCCGCTCGGGACGTCGCTCTCGAGCTCGGCAGGCACTTCGCGCCGTTCCAGGGCGACGTACTCCAAGTACGGCATGACCCCGTTGAGGCGCGCGAGCCCTCCGGGCACGGACCCGGAGGCTCCGAGCATGATGCTCGGCTCCTTCTCCGCGGAGAGGGCACCGTGCGTGAGCACCAGGAGTACCGCCAGCAGGAACAGCGCGGGCGGCATCCAGCGGTGGCGTCTCCGCCGGGCCGGTGGGGTGTCGATGACGGCTGTCGATTCCTGAGTGGTCATGACCCCACGCTCGGCACGGAACCTTGGAGAAACGTTGCGGTGCGGACCGATCACCTCCGCACGTCGTCCAGACGGGGACAGCCACCCCGTGTTCATGACGTTCCATGTCGCCGACCAGTGCCTGCGAAGGCTGCGGTCGGGCCTGTCCAGCCCTGGGGGCGGGCTGCTGCCAGGCGGTCGAGGCCCGGACTCCCGGGGGCCGGCGCCCTGTGCGCTGGTCGTTCCCTTTGGCACACCCCTCAGATGGGGGGTGACCCACCCCCCCCATCCGGTTCTGTTGGCCGAGGGGAGCCGACCGCCATAGTGGAGGCACTTCGGGGGGAGTGATCACGATGGATGTCTCTACTGTCGACGTTCGAACCGCAGCCAGTGCCACGGGGGCCAGGCTGTCGGTGCAGGTCATCGGTCCGTTGGTGGTCCGGCGCGGGAGCCGGACCCTGACGTCCAAGGAGCTGGGGGGTCCCCGGCAGCGGCGGATCCTCGAGATCCTTCTCCTGCACCTGGGGACACCGGTGTCGAAGCAACGACTCGTCGATCTGCTGTGGGGGGACGACGCACCCGCGGCGGCTTCCGCGAACCTGGAGAGCTACGTCAGCGTTCTGCGCCGGCACCTCCAGCCCGGGCAGGGCAGGAACGGTCCGCTGAGGACCACGAACGGCGGCTACGTCATCGACGCCTCCCTGGTGGATCTGGACCTGCCCCGCTTCGAGCGGCTGCTGGACACCGCAATGCGCTCCTCCGCCCGCGAGGCGGATCTGCTGCTGCACCGCGCGCTGGTCATGGCCTCGGGTTCCCTGTTGGAGGACGAGCAGGACGGCGAGTGGGTCGAGTCCCAGCGCAGCGCCTTCGCGGCTCGAGTGACCGAGGCCCGTGTGCTGCTGGCCGAGGCAGTCCTCGAGCTGGGCCGCTGCGAGGAAGCCGTGGTCCAGGCCCGGAAGGTGCTCGCGGCCGACCCGTTGAACGAACGCGCCTGGACCGTGCTCGTGCTCGGGCTCGAAGGGGCTGGGCGCTCGGTCGAGGGCCTGCAGGCCTACGAGCAGTGCCGGCGGACCCTGGACCACGAGCTGGGATGCGCTCCGTCCGGGGTGCTGCAGTTGGCCTACACCCGCATGCTGCAGGCCACGGCCGCGACCGGCGACGAGCTGGGCCAGGCCCTGACGGCCCTCCTGGTGCTCCACAGCCGGGCCGGCGATCCCGACTGGATCCCTGGCGCCCGCGTCCCGCTCGCCCGACAAGAGGCGGCCTCGGTGCTCCAGGCCTTCCTGGGCCGCAGCCTGAGCACGGCCGCGTAGGGGGTGGAGGCGTGAGCAGGTGCAGCCGACGGCGTTTCCGAACCGAATGTCCCCTTGTCAACCCCCAAATAGGTGACACCCGCCCGCTTGGTGTCCATGATTTGCAATCGGCATACTACCCACACGTAGTACGGGAGTTGCCGGGGGGCTGGATCGAGATGGACGCTGACATTGCGGAGGGGCGCGCGGCGCGCACCTCGATACTGGTGGTGGACGACCACACCACGTTCGCGGAGCTGCTGACCGGCGCGCTGGGCCAGGAGCCGGACCTGTGCAGCGTCGGCGTGGCCGACGACGTCGAGTCGAGCGTCCGCCTGTGCGCGGCGCTGCGGCCCGATGTGGTGGTCATGGACTACCACCTCGCCGGCGGTAACGGGGTGACCGCCTCCGCCCGGATCCTCCGGGACCGGCCGGGAACCCGGATCGTGATGCTCACCGGTGATCCCGCGCAGCACGTGCTGGAGGCCGCCGCGAGCACCGGGATCTGCGCGTTCCTGCCGAAGGACGGCTCGCTCGCGACCCTGCTCGAGACCATCCGCGGCGCCCGCTGCGGCACGATGGCGGTCCACCCCTCACTGCTCGCGGCCACGGATCCAGCCCGCCGGCCGGACGCCGGGGCGCCGGCACTCACCCGGCGCGAGCTCCAGGTCCTGCGACTCATGGCCGAGGGGCACAGCGTGGGCGCGAACGCACGGCTGCTGAACATCACGCCGAACACCTGCCGCGGCTACGTGAAGACGATCCTCGTCAAGCTGGGGGCGCACTCCCAGCTGGAGGCGGTCGCCGTGGCCTCGAGGCTCGGCCTGCTGACGGCCCGGCCATGAGACGCCTGCTCTCGCGCGTGGACCGCGCCGACCCGGGGGCCGCGGCCGTCTTCGACGACTGGCCGCTTCCCCCGCCGGCCCCGCCGACCGACCGGTCCGAAGTGCGGGCCGCGGTGCGCAGGTTCCTGCTCACCGGGCTCGTGGTGCTGCTCATCGCGGCCGTCCCGGCGACGTGGTGGATCCGGGCCGTCGCCGAGGAGCACGCCGTCGACAGCGTCCTGCGCATCACCCAGCGGCTGGCCACCTACGCCGTGGCGCCCCTGATCACCGACGACCTCCTGGCGGGCGACGCCGCCGCCACCGCCCAGTTGGACGTCCGGCTGCAGCCGTGGCTGACCGACGGCGCCATCCACCGGATCAAGATCTGGGACGCGGACGGCACGGTCCTGTACTCCGACGAACACGCCCTCATCGGACAGAACTACGGACCGCCTGCGTGGGACGAGGAGCTCGTGGCCCGGGGCGAGGGGGTCGCCACAGTCGAGCACCAGCACGACGCGGAGAACACCCACGAGTCCGGGGCGGGGGGCCTGGTCGAGGTCTACGTGGGCTTCGTCCCCGACGGCGGCGAGCAGCTGGTCTTCGAGGCCTACTACGACGACTCGATCGTGCGGGAGGAACAGCGCTCCGTGCTCATGGGCATGGCCCCGGCCTTCCTCCTGACCCTGGCGCTGCTGCAGCTCGCGCAGCTGGCCCCCGCGGTCAGCCTCGCCCGCCGGATCCAGGACCACCGGACGGCGCGCGCCCAGCTGCTCCAGCACGCCGTGGACGCCGCCGAGCTGGAACGGGTCCGGGTCGCCCGGGACCTGCACGACGACGTGATCCAGGACCTGGCGGGCCTGTCCTACTCCCTGGAGGCCCAGGAGATGACCGCGGCCGTGCCCGAGCAGCGCAGCGCCCTGGGCCGGTCGCGGACGATCCTGCAGGGCAGCCTGCGCACCCTGCGCGGGATCACCACCGCCCTGTACTCCCCGGACCTGTTGACCCTCGGGCTGCCGAAGGCCCTGGCCCGGCTCGCGGACCCGCTGGCCCAGCGGGGGATCGACACGTCCGTGCAGATCAGCCCAGCGGTGCTTCTCTCTCCGGAGCAGGAGGGCATGTTCCTGAAGGTGGCGCGGGAGGCGTTCGCGAACATCTCCAAGCACGCCCACGCGTCCACCGTGAGCCTGCGCCTCGGCGTGGAGCACGGCGCCACGGTGCTGACGATCAGCGACGACGGCACCGGCTTCGACGACTCCCGGGGCTCCCCGGAGGGCCATCTGGGCCTGCGCATCATGCGGGACATCGCCGACGCCGCAGGGGCGGCGCTCGAGGTCCGGTCGCAGCCGGGCGTGGGGACCACAGTGCAGGCCACCCTGCCCCCCGACGCGGTGACGAGCCGGCTCTGAGCGGCCCGCCCGGGGGTCCGGCCGTCGGGGCGCGGGGCTACGCGGCGGTGCCCGCGGGCAGGTCGGCGGTCATGTCCTCGACGTAGCGGCGCACCTCGGTGCCGAAGAGCTCGATGCTGCGGCGCATCCGGGCGTGGTCCAGGGTGCCCACCGCGTACTTGAGGTCGAACCGGGACGCGCCGAGCGCCGCCGAGGACCGGACGATCTTGCGGGCGACCGTCTCCGGGGAGCCCACGAAGTAGGCGCCCTCCGGCCCGCACATCGCGTCGAACTCCGCGCGGGTCAGCGGGCCCCAGCCGCGCTCCCTGCCGATCCGGGCGTGCGTGTAGGCCTGGTGCGGGAAGAACTCCTCGCGGGCCTGCTCGTCGGTCTCCGCGACGTAGCCCGGGGAGTGGAAGGCCACCGGCTGCGGCTCCTTCTCGAAGTGCTCGAGGGCCTGGCGGTAGTAGTCGGCGAAGGGCGCGAAGGCCGAGGGGCTGCCGCCGATGATCGCGAAGATGACGGGCAGCCCGTAGTGGGCGGCGCGGACCACCGAGTTGGGCGAGCCGCCCACGGCGATCCACGTGCGCAGCGCGCCGGCCTCGGTCTTGGGGTACACCTCCAGACCCTGGATGGGCGCGCGCAGCCGGCCCTGCCAGTCGATCCGGCCCTCGGTGCGGAGCCGGTCGAACAGCTGCAGCTTCTCCTCGAACAGCGCCTCGTACTCGTCCAGCGGGTAGCCGAACAGCGGGAAGGACTCGGTGAAGGAGCCGCGGCCCAGGATGACATCGGCGCGGCCGGAGGAGAGGGCGTCCACGGTGGCGAATCGCTGGTAGACCCGCACCGGGTCGTCGGAGCTGAGCACGGTCACCGCGGAGCCCAGGCGGATCCGCTCCGTGACCGTGGCGATGCCGGCGAGCACCGTCTCGGGCGAGGAGACCGCGAAGTCCTCCCGGTGGTGCTCGCCGATGCCGAAGAAGTCCAGTCCCACCTGGTCGGCCAGCACCGCCTCGGCCACGACGTTGCGGATCACCTGCGCCCCGCCGAGCATCCGCCCGTCCGGCCCGGGGTAGAGGTCGCCGAAGGTGTTCAGGCCGAGCTGGATGGTCATGCGGGGCTCCTCGTCGCAGATTTTGTGGATGCATCCATAAAAGTCGTCGGCGGACCGGCTTATTCCGGTGCCGCTGCGGCCGGGGTCCGGTTCAGCGGGTGAGCCATTCCCAGGCGGTGTGCTTCTCGGGGCCGGGGACGCCGCTGACGATCCACGCGATGTCGTCGGTGGGGAGCGGGAACGGGGGCTCCCCCTCCTGGGCGGCGGGCTCGAGCTCGTCCACGTGCTCGAGGCTCCACAGCTCGGCGAACACCTGGGTGGGACCGCGCCGGTCCACCAGCCGCTCGCGGACCTCCTCGGCGAGCTCGTCCAGGTGGTCCTGCAGGAACCCGGCGAGCTCCGCCGCGAACCCCTCCGTCCCCTCCTCCGCGGGATCGATCTCCCACGTCTGCCGCACGACCGCCAGGACCTCGTCGTCGCCCAGGGGGGCGCCGTCCCGGCGGGGGTCGGGCGCCCCGGCGGGGGCCGGCTCACCGGCGGCGACGGCCAGGAAGCGCTCCTGGAGGACGAACAGCGCGGCGACGGTCATCAGGTCGTGCACCCGCCGGCCGACGGCGTCGTCGTCCGGCCCGGCGACCGCGCCGTCGAGGCCCTCCCAGGCGTGGCGCACCCAGGCGCGGACGCGGTCTGGCTCGCCCGAGCGGATCGAGGACGGGCGGATCGAGGACGGGCGCCACCCGGCCGTCGCCGCCCGCCACCGGTCGTCCAGGGCGGGGTCCCCCGGCACGACGGGCTCGGAGGGGCCGGGGCGGTCGGCGGGCGGGTGGCTGAACACGGTGCGGCTCCTGGGTCGGACGGACGTGGCGCGGGACGCGCGATCCGGACCCAGCCTAGGACGTGTCCCGACAGACCCCGGCCCCGTCCGCGGCGGACGGGGCCCGGGGCCTCAGCGACAGGTCAGCGGCCGGTCAGCGGCAGGGCGGCATCACGGCTCGGGGTGCACCACCATGGCGGAACCGCCGTAGCCGCGCTCGGTCTCGGCCGCCGCCTCGAAGCGGCCGTCGCCGAGGATCCGGATGGCGGAGGCGTTGCCGATCCAGCGGCGCGGGGGCGGGACCAGCTCGTGACCCAGATCGCTCAGCTGACGGCCGACCTCGGACTCGGCCAGGCCGAGGTCCGACTCCTCCGGCCCGTTCCGGGAGCTCAGCCGGGGCGCGGCCACGGCGTCGACGAGGTCGAGGTCCCGGTCGATGTGCCCGGTGAGGATCTGCGCCACCGTGGTGATGATCGTGGCGCCGCCGGGGGTGCCCACCGACATCCACGGCTCTCCGTCCCGGAGCACGATCGTGGGGCTCATCGACGAGCGGGGCCGCTTGCCCGGGCCGGGCAGGTTCGGGTCCGGCACGCCCTCCGTGACGGGCGCGAAGTTGAAGTCGGTCAGCTCGTTGTTGAGCAGGAACCCGTGGTCCGGGACCGTGATCCCGGAGCCGCCGGTCTGCTCGATGGTGAGGGTGTAGGAGACCACGTCGCCCCACCGGTCGGCCACGTTGAGGTGGGTGGTCGAGACGCCGCCGACGGGCTCGGGCTGACGGTCCCCGGGAGTCCCGCAGGCGGCGTAGTCCCCGTCCGGCTCGCCGAAGGGGATCGGCCGCTCCTGGGCCGCGGCGGGGTCGAAGAGGCAGGCGCGCTCGTCGGCGAACTCCTGGCTGGTGAGCTCCTCGACGGGCACGCCCTCCACGTCCCCGATCCACCGGTTGCGGTCGGCGAAGGCGGTCGCCGTGGCCTCCGAGAAGCGGTGCAGGTACTGGGTCCCGGAGACCTCGTCGAGGCCCGCCCCGGTGCGCTCGTCGTAGGCCTCCAGGAGGTTCAGGGTCTCGGCCACCGTGATGCCGCCGGAGCTGGGCAGGCCCATGCCGTAGACCTCCAGGCCGCGGTACTCGGTGGAGACCGGGTCCTTCAGCAGGGCCTCGTAGGACCCCAGGTCCTCGAGGGTCATTTCCCCGGGGAGCACCTCCACGCCCTCGGCGGTGGCGGGCTCACGGCTCGCGTCGACGACCGCCGCCCCGATCGACCCGTCGTAGAAGGCGCCGGTGCCCTCGTGCCGGATGGTGCGGTAGGTGCGGGCGAGGTCGGGATTGCGGAACACCGTGCCGACCGCGGGCGCCTCGCCGTCGCGCAGGAACAGCTCCGCGGTCTCGGGGAACCTCCCGAAGCGCTCGGCGTTCTGGGCGGTCTGCTCCTGGAAGTTCTCGTCCACCACGAAGCCGCGGGCCGCAGCAGCCGGTGGAGGTCCATCGTGCCGAACTCCTCGGCCGCGGTCTCCCACGTGGCCAGGGTGCCGGGCACGCCCACGGACTTCCCGGAGCTGACCACGGTGGCGAAGTCGAGGGGCTCGCCGCTCTCGTCCAGGAACTCGTCCTCCGTGAACGTGGCCGGGGCCGTCTCGCGCCCGTCGATCGTGCGGACCTCGCCGGTCTCCGCGCTGTAGTGCACGAAGAACCCGCCGCCGCCGACGCCCGCGGAGTACGGCTCGGTGACGCCCAGGGCCGCGGCCGCGGCCACGGCGGCGTCGGCGGCGTTGCCGCCCCGCTCGAGCACGTCGATGCCGACCTGGCTCGCGAGCGGGTCCACGGAGGAGACCGCGCCGCCGCCGCCGGTCATGACGGGGACCTTCGGCAGCTCGGCGGTGACGGGCGAGCCCCGGCCCCCGTGCTGCCGATCGTCGTGCGCGACGGCCGCGGAGACGCCGAGAACGGTGCCGGAGACGCCGAGCGCTCCGGCCAGACCCAGTGCGAGGTACCTCAGGGATGCGCGCATGGGCTCAGCCTCCCACCGGCGCCTCGTTCCCACCAGGGGCAACGCCTAGATGTCGACCGGTGGCGCCGGGGTGCCCAGGCCCGGCGAGGACGCGATCAGCCGGCGCACCACCGACTCGGCGTCCGTCGAGGGGTTCCCGAAGCGGTGCATCGTCACGGACACGGCCTGCTCCGCGAGCAGCGGGAGCATCTCCACGCGGGAGGCGCCGACCACCGGCCCGGTGAGCAGCGCGACCTCGGGCCGCTCGGCGAGCGCCTCGGCCAGACCGGGCGCGGTGCCCACCACCCGGATCCGTCCGGACCCGCTCGGATCGGACCAGTCGGCGGCGACCCGGGCGAAGGCCTCGTCCCCGCAGGGGTCCAGCACCGAGCGGAAGAGCTCCTGCACCTCCGCGGGGACCTCCTCCGCGGGGACGAGGACCGCGCGGGCGCCGGAGCGCACGGCGGCCAGCCCCACCCGGATCACGTCCGTGAGCGGGGCGTCCTCGGCCGCGCGCACGACGACGTCGCGCGGGCGGTAGCGGAACAGGTTGGCCTCGGACTGCAGGCCGGTGGGGTCGTGGGCGCGGCCGAACTCCCGGTCCCACCACACCTGGTCCTGCCCGGCGCACGCCGTCAGCCAGGCGGCGTCCGGCTCGGGCACGAGGGGGCGGAGCTCCGCGAGGTGGTGGGCGACGGACGCGGAGAGCTCGGTGCCGGCCTGCTCGGACGGGACCTCCCCGAAGGGAGCCTTCTGCCACGAGCCGAGCTGGACCAGGTAGTTCGGTCCGCCGGCCTTGGCGCCCAGGCCCACCGAGGACCGTTTCCAACCGCCGAAGGGCTGGCGCTGGACGATCGCCCCGG
Source organism: Kocuria sp. CPCC 205263 (assembly GCF_040981075.1). Lineage (NCBI taxonomy): Bacteria > Bacillati > Actinomycetota > Actinomycetes > Micrococcales > Micrococcaceae > Kocuria > Kocuria sp. CPCC 205263. Next base: position 103,628 of record NZ_JAVKPV010000007.1, read on the forward strand.
TGATGCCGCGGTTGACGTAGAGGTTGCCCGCCGCGACAAGCTCCACCCACGTGCTGACCTCGTCGGGGTCCAGGGAGTGCAGCCCGGCGGTCAGCCCGTACTCGACCGCGTTCTGCAGCTCGATCGCCTCCTGCAGGTCCGCGGCCTCCATCAGCCCCAGGACGGGGCCGAAGCACTCGGTGCGGTGGAAGAAGGAGCCGGGGGCCACCCCCGTCCTGATCCCGGGCCGCCACAGCCGCCCGGTGTCGTCGAGCTGCCGCGGCTCGAGCAGCCACTGCTCCCCCGGGTCGAGGCGGGTCAGGGCGCGGTGCAGCTTCTCGCCGGGCTCGGCGATCACCGGGCCCACCGAGGCCTGCAGGTTCTGCGGCCAGTCCACGACCATCGAGGACGCGGCGTCCAGCAGTTGCCGGCGGAACCGCTCGGACCGCGCCACGCTGCCCACGAGGATCCCGAGGGAGGCCGCCGAGCACTTCTGCCCGGCGTGGCCGAACGCGCTGGTCACGAGGTCCCACACGGCCCGGTCCCGGTCCGCACCGGGCGTGATGACCAGGGCGTTCTTGCCCGAGGTCTCCGCGGTCATCGGCCGCCCCGCCCGCCAGGACTGGAAGAGCCGGGCCGTCTCGTAGGCACCGGTGAGGACGATGCGGTCCACCCCAGGGTGGGAGACGAGGGCCTGCCCCACCTCCCCCTCCACGGAGTCGACGAGCTGGAGCACGTCCCGCGGCACGCCGGCCTCCCACAGCGCCTCGACCACGGCGGCCGAGCAGCGCCGGGCCTCCGGGGCGGGCTTGTGCAGCACGGCGGCGCCGGCGGCCAGGGCCGCGACCGTGGAGCCAGTGGGGATCGCCAGCGGGAAGTTCCACGGCGGGGTGACCAGCACGAGCCGGTCCGGGACGAACCGGGCGCCGTCCACGGTCTCGAGCTCGAGGGCGCGGCGGGCGTACCAGCGGCAGAAGTCGATCGCCTCCGAGACCTCCGGGTCCGACTGGCCCAGGGTCTTGCCCGCCTCCGCGCCGGCCACGGCCAGCAGGTGCCCGCGGCGGGCGGCCAGGACGTCGGCGGCCCGGTTGAGGATCTCCGCCCGCTCGCGGGCGCCGCGGCCGTGCCACCCCTCGGCGGCGTCCCGTCCCGTGCGCACGAGCCGCTCGACGTCCTGCCCGCCGACGGGGTCGGGCACGGGCAGGGCCTCGTACCAGGAGCGGTCCGTGATCCGGGCCGCGATCCCGTCCGCCCACGCCTGGTTCGCGGGGACGGAGACGTCGGTGTCCGGCTCGTTGCGGAAGGGCTCCTCCAGCGGCAGGTGCGCGGACCCGGCGCCGGGCGCGGTGCGGTCCTGGGCGCGGGCGGGGGCGGGGGCGGTGTCCTGCCGCGGGTCCAGCCCCTCGAGGGCGGCCCGGAAGCGCTGCTCCTCCCGCGCGAAGACCTCGTTGTCCGGGGCCAGCTCGAAGATCCCGGACATGAAGTTCTCGTGCGAGGCGTTCTCCTCGAGCCGGCGCACGAGGTAGGACACGGCCACGTCGAACTCGGCCGGGCGCACGGCGGGCACGTACAGCAGCAGCTGCCCGACGTCGGCGCTCACGGCCCTCGCCTGCTCGACCGCCATGCCCTGGAGCATCTCGAACTCGATCCGCTCCGTCACGCCGCGGCGCTCGGCGAGCAGGTGGGCGAAGGCGATGTCGAAGAGGTTGTGCCCGGCCACCCCCAGCCGCAGCCCCGTCATCCGGCCGGGCACGAACAGCCAGTCGAGGACCCGCTTGTAGTTGGTGTCGGTCTCCTGCTTGCTGCTCCACGTGGCCAGGGGCCAGCCGTGCAGTTCGGCGTCCACGCGCTCCATGGGGAGGTTCGCGCCCTTCACGAGCCGCACCTTGATCCCCGCGCCCCCGGCCTCGACCCGCGCGGCGGACCACACCGAGAGCCGCCGCACCACCGCGAGCGCGTCCGGCAGGTAGGCCTGGACCACGATCCCCGCCTCGAGGCCCCGCAGCTCCGGGTGCTCCAGGAGACGGGTGAAGACCTCGGTGGTCAGTTGCAGGTCGGAGTAGACCTCCATGTCGAGGTTGATGAACTTGCTCCCGGCCGGGGCCTGGGCGGCGGCGCGGTAGACGGGCAGCAGCCGCTCGACGACCTTCGCCACGGTCCCCTCGAAGCCCCAGTGGGACAGCTGCGGGACCACGGAGGAGACCTTGACGGACACGTAGTCGACGTCGTCCCGGTCCAGCAGCGCCGCGGCGTCGGCGAGGTGCTTGTCCGCCTCCTCCACGCCGAGGACCTCCTCGCCCAGCAGGTTGATGTTGAGCCGGTGGCCCTGGGCCGTCAGCTTCTTCACGGCCTGCCCGAACGGCCGGGGGCGGGCGTCGACGATCATGTGGCCCACGAGCTGGCGGAGCCGGGTGCGGGCGGCGGGGACGACCACATGGGGCGCCGAGGCCGAGAGCGCGGCCCCGAGCCGGATCTGGGCGCGGTCCGCCGCGGACATGGTGCGGGGCACGATCTCGGCGAGCGCGTGCAGGGCCCGCCCGGCGGCCCGCACGTCCTCGGTGCGCACCACCCGGTCCACGAAGCCGACGGTGAACTCGAGCCCGTGCGGGTCCTGGAGGACGGTGGCGAGCCGGTCGGCGGCGCCGTCGCGGTGCCGGCGGCCCTCGGCGGCGCGCACGAGCCACTCGCGGACCAGGGCGACGGCCTCGTCGGCCAGGGCGCGGGAGTCGGGGACGGACGGGGCGTCGGCGGTCATGGCGGCACTCTCCTGGAGGCTCCGCCCGGCAGCGGTGCCGAGGCACTCCCTCGGCCGCCGGCCGCGTCCACCGGGCGTCACGGTGGCCGGTGAGTCCACGCTACGGCCGGAGCGGCCAGGGCGGAAGAGCCCTATCCGCCCGCCTGCCGCAGGATGTCCGTGGCGAGCCGGCCCAGGACGGCCTTGTGCGGGGCGAGCATGGCGTACCAGTAGGCCCGACCGGCCGGGCCCGCGGGGCGGAACACCGTGGTCTGGCGGTAGACGAGCGTGCCGTCCGGTCCCGGTTCCAGGCAGATGTCCAGCCAGGCGTCCCCCGGCATCCGCACGATGGACCGCAGCCGCAGCCGCCGCGGCGGCTCGAGGGCCTCGACCGTCCACCAGTCCAGGCGCTCCCCGTCCGCCAGGCGGTCCGGGTCCTCGCGGTGGCGCAGCCGCCCGGGCGGGAGGTTCAGCCGGTTGGCCGTGGCGCGGGCGGCCCAGAGGCGGTCGGTGCTGTACCAGCCGCGCTCGCCGCCGATGCCCTCGACGACCGCCCAGACCGCGTCCCGGTCCGCCGTGGTGGTGCGCTCCACGGTGTCGACGTAGAAACCCCGCGTCTGTGCCATGCCCCTATCCAAGCACGCGCTCCGGGCCCGGACGAGAGGCTGGGCCCCGGCTCTCAGGCCGGGCGGATCCCGAACCGTGCGAGGTGCTCCAGCAGGCCGTCGGTGGTCTCGAGCCCCGGCAGCTCCTCCGGGGCCACCCAGCGCACGGCGTCGGCGTCGTCGCCGGGGCGCAGCAAACCGCCGAGGTAGGTCGCGGCGACGTCGTGCACCTCGTACACGAGGTCCGGTCCCCCGGGGACGTGCACCACCCCCAGCTCGCGCTCCGCGCGGACCCGGGCGCCGGTCTCCTCAAAGGCCTCCCGGACGGTGGCCTCGGCCACGGTCTCGCCCGGCTCCAGCTTCCCGCCCGGCACGCTCCAGCGCCCGCGCTGGGGCTCCCGGCCCCTGCGGACCAGCAGCAGCCGGCCGTCCTCCCCGACGACCACCGCCGCGGCGGCCCGGACGATGCGCATGCCCCGAGCCTACCGACGGCCTGTGCCGGGCGGTCCCGGACCCGGTGCGGACCGGACTGCCCCGGGCCCGGTGCGGGTCCGGACTGCCCCGGCGGAGGGCGCGAGTAGAGTGCGAGTGCCGCCCGGCACACCGCCGATCCACCGGAAGGGCCACCCGTGACCGACTCCGTCCTGTCCCGCCTGCACGACCCCGCCCTGAAGGGCTTCGCCAGCGACAACCACGCGGGCGTCCACCCCGAGGTGCTCCAGGCCCTGGCGACCGCCAACGGCGGGCACGTGGGGGCCTACGGCGCGGACCCCTACACCGAGGCGTTGCAGGACGTGGTCCGCCGGCACTTCGGCGAGCAGGCGGAGTGCTATCCCCTGTTCAACGGCACGGGGGCGAACGTCGTGGCGCTCGCGGCGATGACCGACCGCTGGGACGCCGCTATCTGCACCGCCACGGCCCACGCGCACGTGGACGAGTGCGGCGCCCCCGAGAAGGTCGCGGGCGTGAAGATGCTGGCGGTGCCCACCCCGGACGGGAAGCTCACCCCGGAGCTGATCGACCGGGAGGCGCACGGCTTCGGCTTCGAGCACCACGCCCAGCCCCGCGTCGTCACCGTCACCCAGTCCACCGAGCTCGGCACGCTCTACACGCCCGAGGAGCTGCGGGCGGTCTGCGAGCACGCGCACGGCCTGGGCCTGACGGTCCACCTGGACGGCGCCCGTCTCGCCAACGCCGCCGCGGCCCTGGATGTTCCGCTGCGGGCGCTGACCACCGACGCGGGCGTGGACGTGGTCTCGTGGGGCGGGACCAAGAACGGGCTGATGGGCGCGGAGGCCGTCGTGGTGCTCACCCCGGACGCCGTGCGCCAGCCCCGGTTCGTGCGCAAGCTCTCGACCCAGCTGGCCTCGAAGATGCGCTTCGTGTCCGCGCAGCTGCTGGCGCTGCACACGGGGGACCTGTGGCTCGAGGCGGCCCGCCGCGCCAACGCGATGGCCGGGCGGCTGGCGGCCGGGATCGCAGAGGTCCCCGGCGCCCGGGTGACGCAGACCCCCCAGGCCAACGCGGTCTTCGCGGTGCTCCCGGCGGGGACCACCGCCCGGCTGCAGGAGCGCTGGCCGTTCTACGTGTGGGACCCGGCCGTCGGCGAGGTCCGCCTGATGTGCTCGTGGGACACCACCGAGGAGGACGTGGACGGGTTCGTGGCGGCCCTGCGGGAGGACCTGGTCGCCGCCGCCCGCTGACCGGGCCACGTCCCCGGGCTCCCGCGGGTCACGTGGCACCGGCAGGGTCACACCGGGGTGACGTACGCCCCGGCGATCCCCCCGTCGACCAGGAACGTGGCGGCGTTGACGAACGAGGCGTCGTCGCTGGCCAGGAACGCGACCGCCGCGGCGATCTCCTCCGGCTCCGCGAACCGCCCGGCCGGCACGTGCACGAGCCGGCGCTGGGCCTGCTCGGGGTCCGCGGCGAACAGCTCCTGCAGCAGCGGCGTGTTGACCGGGCCCGGGCACAGCGCGTTGACCCGGATCCCCTCCCGCGCGAACTGCACGCCCAGCTCCCGGCTCATCGAGAGCACGCCGCCCTTCGAGGCGCTGTAGGAGATCTGCGAGGTGGCCGCGCCCATGACGGCCACGAAGGACGCGGTGTTGACGATCGAGCCCTTCCCCTGCTCGCGCATGTACGGAATGGCGTGCTTGCAGCAGTGGAAGACGCTGGTGAGGTTGACCTCCTGCACCCTGCGCCACGCGTCGATCCCGGTGTCAAGGATCGAGCCGTCGTCGGTCGGATTGATCCCGGCGTTGTTGAAGGCGACATCCACCGACCCGTAGGCCTCGTAGGTCGCCGCGTAGAGCGCGATCACGTCGGCCTCGTCCGCCACGTCGGTGCGCACGAACAGCCCCCCGACCTCCTCGGCGGCCGCCTCCCCGGCCGCCGGGTTCAGGTCCGCGACGACGACGTGCGCGCCCTCGGCGGCGAGGCGGCGGGCCGCGGCGAGACCGATGCCGCTGGCCCCTCCCGTGATGACGGCGCTGCGGCCGACCAGACGGCGGGCGTTGACCTCCATGGGTCCTCCTTCGGTGGTGGGGGTTCGGTGGCGGGGGTTCCCCCGGGATGAAACGAGTGGTGGAGCGGCGGCGTCAGCCGGTGGCGAGGAACACGTTCTTGGTCTCGGTGAACGCCTGCGGGGCGTCCGGGCCGAGCTCCCGGCCGAAGCCGGACTGCTTGAAGCCGCCGAAGGGCGTCCAGTAGCGCACCGAGGCGTGCGAGTTGACGGAGAGGTTCCCGGCGTCGACGGCGCGGGACACCCGCAGCGCGCGGCCGACGTCCCGGGTCCAGATCGACCCGGAGAGCCCGTACTCGGTGTCGTTGGCGATCCGGACAGCGTCCGCCTCGTCCTCGAACGGCACCACGGCGAGCACGGGGCCGAAGATCTCCTCCCGGAACACCCGGGAGTCCGGGGACGGCGTGAGCACGGTCGGCGGGAACCACCAGCCGGGGCCCTCGGGGGCGGTCCCGCGGAAGGCGACCCGGGCGTCGTCGTCGGCGAGGAAGCCGGCCACGGAGTCCCGGTGCGCGGCGGAGACGAGCGGGCCCATCCGCGTGCCCTCGTCCCACGGGTCCCCGCAGGCGAAGTCCCGCACGGCGGGCTCCAGCAGCTCCAGGAACCTCTCCAGCACGGAGCGCTGGACCAGCACGCGGGAGCGGGCGCAGCAGTCCTGGCCCGCGTTGTCGAGGGCGCCGGCGGGGGCGGACGCGGCGGCCTGATCCAGGTCGGCGTCCGCGAAGACGATGTTGGAGTTCTTCCCGCCCAGCTCGAGGGTCAGGCGCTTGACCTGCTCCGCGCAGCCGGCCATGATCCGCCGGCCCACCTCGGTGGAGCCGGTGAACACGACCTTCCGCACGGCGGGGTGGGTCACGAAGCGCTCCCCCACCACCGAGCCCCTGCCCGGCAGCACGGTGAGCACGCCCTCGGGCAGCCCCGCCTCCAGCGCCAGCTCCCCGAGCCGGATCGCGGTCAACGGGGTGAGCTCGGCCGGTTTGAGCACCACCGTGTTGCCGGCGGCGAGCGCCGGGGCGAAGCCCCACGCGGCGATCGGCATGGGGAAGTTCCAGGGCACGATCACGCCCACCACGCCCAGGGGCTCGTGGAAGGTGAGGCTGACCCCGCCCTGGACGGGAATCTGCCGCCCCGAGAGCCGCTCGGGCGCCCCGGAGTAGTAGGTCAGCACGTCCCGGACGTTGCCCGCCTCCCAGCGGGCGTTGCCGATGGTGTGCCCCGCGTTGCGGACCTCCAGGGCCGCGAGGTGCTCGAGGTCGGCGTCCACCGCGTCGGCGAAGCGGCGCAGCAGCCGGGCGCGGTCGGCGGGGGCGACGGTCCGCCAGGTCTCGAAGGCCCGCCGGGCCCGTTCGATCGCCGCGTCCGTCTGCTCCAGGGACGTCAGCTCGACGGTGCCGACGACCTCCTCCGTGGCGGGGTCGATGATCTGCGTGGTGGTCATGGGATGCGGGTGTCCTCTCGCTGTGGAGCGTGCTCTGCCCGGCCGGTCCCCCCGGGGCGGTCCTGCCGGGCGCGGTCCTGCGCGTAGCCGTGGGCCACGCGGACGAACCCCTCGAAGAGCCTTGAGTCCTTCCGGTTCTCCTCGGGGTGGAACTGCACGCCGAGCGTCCAGCCGCCCCCGGTGGTCTCCACGGCCTCGACCGTCCCGTCCTCGGCGCGGGCGGTCACCGCCAGGCCCTCGGCCACCGTCTCCAGGGCCTGGTGGTGGTAGCACGGGGACCACGCCGTCTCGCCCAGCAGCTCGCGGCAGCGGCTGCCCGGCTCGGTGGCGAACTCGACCTCGCCGTACCGGCCCGGTCCGGGCTGGTAGCGCGCGGCGTTCTCGTTGACGTCCGGCAGGTGCTGGATCAGCGTGCCGCCGAGCGCCACGTTGAGGATCTGGGCGCCGCGGCAGATCGCGAACAGGGGTACCCCGCGCTCCAGTGCCGCCCGGGTCAGGGCGAGGTCGTGCTCGTCGCGGGAAGGCTGGGACGAGGTCAGCTCGTGCCGCTCGGCGCCGTAGAACCGCGGGTCCACGTCCACGCCGCCGATGACGACCAGCCCGTCCACGAGCTCGAGCACCCCCGGGTCCGTGCCCACCGGGGGCAGCAGCAGGGGCGTGCCCCCGGCCGCCGCGACGGCCTCCACGTAGGCGCCCGGGACGATCGCCGCCACGGAGTTCCAGACCCCCCAGGAGCCCTCCTGGTAGTAGGTGGTCAGGGCGATCCGCGGCCGGTACCCGGCGCCGTCCGGCTCAGAGGCGCTCGAAGCCACGGCGCAGCTCCCAGTCGGTGACGGCGGCCTCGAAGGCCGCCAGCTCCACGTCGGCGTAGTGCACGTAGTGCTCGACGACGTCCTCGCCGAACAGCTCCCGCGCGAGCTCCGAGCCGGCCAGCAGGTCCCGGGCCTCGCGCATGGTCGAGGGCACCACGGGGGCGTCGGACTCGTAGGCGTTGCCCTCGGTCATCGGCTCCAGCTCGAGCTCCTGCTCCACGCCGTGCAGCCCGGAGGCGAGCATCGCGGCCAGCGCCAGGTACGGGTTCACGTCCCCGCCGGGGAGCCGGTTCTCCATCCGGGCAGACTGCCCGCTGCCCACGAGGCGCACGGCGCAGGACCGGTTGTCCACGCCCCAGGCCACGGAGGTGGGGGCGAAGCTGCCCTCGACGAAGCGCTTGTACGAGTTGATGTTGGGGGCGTAGAACAGCGTGAACTCGCGCATGGTCCGCAGCACCCCGGCGATGAAGTGCTCGTAGGTGCGGGACCGGGCGTTCCGCTCGCGGTCCCAGAAGACCAGTTCGCCGTCCGGCCCGCGCAGGGACATGTGGATGTGGCAGGAGCTGCCCTCGCGCTCGTTGGGCTTGGCCATGAAGGTGATGGACTTCCCCTGCTGGTGGGCGATCTGCTTCGAGGCCAGCTTGTAGACCACGTGGTTGTCCGCGGTGACCATGCCCTCGTCGTAGCGGAACGCGATCTCGTGCTGGCCCAGGTTGCACTCGCCCTTCGCGGACTCCACGGTCAGCCCGGCCGCGTACATGGCGTTGCGGATCTCCCGCAGCAGAGGCTCGACCCGCTGGGAGCCCAGCACGGAGTAGTCCACGTTGTACTGGTTGGCCGGGACCAGGTTCCGGTAGCCGGCGTCCCAGGCGTCCTCGTAGCTCGTGTTGTAGACGCAGAACTCCAGCTCGGTGCCGGTGACCATGGTGAAGCCCATGTCCCGGGCGCGGTCGAGCTGGCGGCGCAGCATGGACCGCGGGGACATCGGGATGGGCTGCCCGCCGTGGCCGGTGAGGTCGCACTGGATGAGGACCTGGCCGGGGTTGTGCGGCATCAGCCGGATCGTGTCCAAGTCCATGGCGAACTCCATGTCCCCGTAGCCCGAGGACCAGCTGCTGATCGAGTACCCGCCCACGGTGTTCATCTCCGTGTCCACGGCCAGCAGGTAGTTGCAGCCCTCGGCGCCCTCGTCGAGCACCGAGTCGAGGAAGAACTGCGCGTGGTTGAGCTTGCCCTGGAGCCGGCCCTGCATGTCGGTGAAGGCCAGGACCACGGTGTCCACGAGTCCGTCGGCCACGTGCTGCCGCAGCTGCTCGACGGTGAGCATCCGGTCGTTGCGCGGGTGCTGGGGAGTCTCGGTCATGGGTCCGGTCCTTCGTCGCTGGGATCGCTGGGATCACTGGGGTGCTGAGGTCGCTGGGCGGGAAGTCGGGCGGGGCGGGGTCAGTGCAGGTCCGCCTCGGCGGTGCGGATCTGCGCGAACTCCTCCTCGGGGGCGTGGCCCACGAGGCGGTGGCGGCTGTAGAACCAGTAGTAGGCGAGGAAGACGACGAACACGAGGGCGGTGATGGACGCGGCGAGCACGTCGACCAGGAACGTGGCGACGACGGCCACGAGCGCCAGCACCAGGGCGATGCCGGTGGTGACCACGCCGCCCGGGGTGCGGTAGCCGCGCGGGAGGTCCGGCTCGCGCAGCCGCAGCACGATGTGGGAGAGGTTCAGCAGCACGTAGGAGACGGTGGCGCCGAAGACCGCGATGTTGATGAGCAGTCCGCCGTCGCCGGTCACGGCCGCGAGCACGAAGCCCACGGTGCCGGGCACGATGAGGGCGACCCACGGGGTTCTGCGCTTGCCGGTCAGCGAGAGGAAGCGGGGCAGGTACCCCGCCCGGGAGAGCGCGAACAGCTGCCGGGAGTACGCGAACATGATGGAGAAGAAGCTCGCGACCAACCCGGCCAGGCCCGCGTAGTTGACGATGTCCGCCATGACGCTGTCCGCCCCGGCGACCGTGCGGATGGCCTCCGGCAGCGGGTTGTCCGAGGTGCTCATCGCCTCCGACCCGGCCGCCCCGGGCACCAGGACCAGCATGAGCGCGCCGGAGACCAGCAGGAAGGCCATGGCCACGATGATCCCGCGCGGCATGTCCCGGCGGGGGTCGGCGGTCTCCTCGGCGGCCAGCGGCACGCCCTCGATCGCCAGGAAGAACCAGATCCCGTAGACCAGGGCCGCCATCGCCCCCGCGTAGCCCATGGGCAGGAACGCGCTCGCCCCCACGGCGTCGTTCGGGACGATGTCGAAGAGGTTGGCGGCGTCGAAGTGCGGCACGAGCGCGACGACGGTCACCCCCAGCGCGAGGACCGCGACCACGGTGATCCCGAACATCAGCTTGAGCGCCTCGCCCACCCCGTACATGTGGATGCCCATGAACACCAGGTAGGTCACGAGGTACACGGGCCAGGAGTTGGTGATCCCGAACAGGCCCAGCGCCTCGATGTAGCCGCCGATGAACGTGGCGATCGCCGCCGGGGCCACGGCGTACTCGATGAGCACGGCCATCCCGGTGGCGAAGCCGCCGAGAGGGCCGAGGGCCCGGCGGGCGAACCCGTACCCGGCGCCCGCCGTGGGGAGGGTCGAGGAGAGCTCGGCGAGGCCGAAGACCATGCAGGTGTACATGATGCCCATGAGCACGAAGGCGATGAGCAGCCCGCCCCACCCGCCCTCGGAGAGCCCGATGTTCCAGCCGGAGAAGTCCCCGGAGATGACGTAGGCGATGCCCAGGCCCGCGAGCAGGACCCACCCGGCGGCGCCGGAGCGGAGCTGGCGGTGCTGGAAGTACTCGTCGGTGCGGGTGGGCTGTGCTGAGGATTCGGGCATGGGACGATCCCTCCGGGATTCCACAAAGGTCTGAAAACAGACGTTTGGCGCGAGTGGTCACAGTCTGTGGGCTGTCCCGTGCCCCGTCAAGACCCCGCGGCGCGCCGCCGGGCGGCCGCCGGGCCGGGCACGGGACCGCGTCGCGGTGGAGCCGGCCCCCCGGATGCCGCAGAATGGTGGGCATGAACCAGACCACGTCCTCAGCCACTGACCGCCCCGGCCGCGCCCGCTCCTGGGCCCTCATCGCCATCACGGCGGGCTTCCTCGTCTCCGCCGCCCTGATCATCGCGGTGGGCGTGGTTGCCATCGATCTCACCCACTAGGACCTCGGCCGGCCGTCCCGGCCGGAGGCAGCGGCGCGCCGCCCGGACCGGGCGGCGCGCCGCTGCTGCTCGTGGCCCGGCCCGGCGCGGTGGGCGGGGTCCCGCCGGAGGCGGTCCCCGGGGACCGTGACACCATGGGCGCACGTCGCACCGCAGGGAGGAGCGCCACCGTGAGCGATCCCGTCCAGCACCCCCGCATCCGGCCCGTGCGCCAGGGCAACGCCTTCGAGGAGGCCGTGGAGCGGATCCTCGACTCGATCCGGCTCGGCCTGTTCCGCCGGGGCGAGCGGCTCCCGCCCGAGCGGGAGACCGCGGCGATGCTCGGCATCTCCCGCGCCACGCTCCGGGAGGCCCTGCACGAGCTCCAGGTCGCCGGGGTCCTGGAGGTGGTCCGGGGCCGGTACGGCGGGACCTTCGTGACCGGTCGCACCGCTCTGCCGGACGAGACCCTCCCCCCGGTGGACCCCGCGGACGTCGAGGACGTGCTCGTGTTCCGCGCGGTGGTCGAGCCCGCCGCGGCGGAGCTGGCCGCGGCGGCGTCCCTCAGCGCGGCCGCCCGGGAGCACCTGCTCGCGTGCCTGCGGCAGGTCGAGGAGAGCGCCCCGGAGGACTACCGCCCCGCCGACGCACGCTTCCACATCGCGGTGGCCGAGCTGGGCGGCTGTCCCAGCCTGGTCCGCGCCGTCGCGGAGGTGCGCTCGCGGGCCAGCGACCTGCTGGACCGGATCCCCGTCCTGCCGGTCAACCTCGAGCACTCCGACCGTCAGCACCGCGAGCTCACCGACGCCGTCCTGGCAGGTGACGCCCCCGCCGCCCGGGCCGCCTCCCTCGCGCACCTGGAGGGCACGGCCGCGCTGCTGCGCGGTTTCCTCGGGCACGCCGGGCAGTCCGACGACGACGCCCCCGGGGACGACCGCGGCCCGGTGTGACCCGCCGCCGTGCGAAGAACGGGCCGGCCTGCGGGACCGGTGCTTATACTCGTCCGCAGTGACACGGGGTGCCGGCGCCGCACGACGAGCCGGCTGAGATGACACCCGTCGAACCTGATCCAGTTAGGACTGGCGAAGGGATGTCCTGCCGGGACCGGCCGTGACCGGCCCGCGTCTCCTCGCCCTGACCCCAGGGAGACCCATGCAGATCGCAGAACAGATCGTCCTCGTCACCGGCGGAGCTCGAGGGCTGGGCCGCAGCGTCGTCGAGGCCTTCGCCGCCCAGGGCGCGAGGGTCGTGGTCAACTACCGCGCGTCCCGGAAGGCCGCGGAGGAGCTCGCGGAGCAGCACGGCCCGGACCGGGCCGTGGCGCTGGTTGCCGACGTCACCGACGCGGAGCAGGTCGCAGACATGCTCCGCGCGGCCCGGGAGCACTTCGGCTCCCCCGTCACCACCGTGGTCAACAACGCGCTGGCGGACTTCTCCTTCAACGGCGACGCCCGCTCCTCCGCGGAGGAGATCCGCTGGGAGGAGTTCCACGCCCAGTTCGCCGGCAGCGTCCGCGGGGCGCTCAACACCGTGCAGCAGGCCCTGCCCGGCATGCGGGAGCGGGGTTTCGGCCGGGTCGTCAACGTCGGCACCAACCTGTTCCAGAACCCCGTGGTCCCGTACCACGACTACACGGCGGCGAAGGCCGCGCTGCTGTCCCTGACCCGCACCCTCGCCAAGGACCTCGGCGCGCACAACGTCACGGTCAACATGGTCTCCGGAGGTCTGCTGCGCACCACCGACGCGAGCGCCGCCACCCCGGACGAGGTCTTCGACTACATCGCCTCCACCACGCCCCTGGGCCGGGTCACCACACCGGCCGAGTTCGCCGACGCCCTGCTGTTCTTCGCCTCGCCGTGGGCGCGCTCGGTCACCGGGCAGAACCTGGTGGTCGACGGCGGGCTGGTCCTCGACTGATGGGGGGCGCCGTGACCGCGCCGCGACAGCTGCACCTCAACGCCTTCCTCTTCGGCGCGGGCCATCACCAGGCGGCCTGGCGGCACCCGGACTCCCCACTGGAGCAGCTCGGGGACATCGCCCACTGGGAGCGCCTCGCCCGCACCGCCGAGCGCGGCCTCCTCGACGCCGTGTTCTTCGCCGACGGGCACAGCGCCGGTGACGTGGCGGACGGACCCCGGTGGTTCCTCGAACCGCTCACGGCCCTGTCCGCGATGGCGCGGGCCACGGAGCGGATCGGGCTGGTCAGCACGGTCTCGACGACCTTCTGGACGCCGTTCCACGCCGCCCGCCTGCTGGCCTCGCTCGACCACATCAGCCGCGGGCGGGCCGGCTGGAACGTGGTCACCTCCATGTTCGACGCCGAGGCGCGCAACCACGGCCTCCCAGGAATGCCACCGCACGCCCAGCGCTACGCGCGGGCGGCAGAGTTCATCGACGTGACCCATCGGCTGTGGGACTCGTGGTCCCACGACGCCCTGGTCGGCGACCGGCAGGGCCTGCACGCCGACCCCGAGCGGGTGCGCCGGATCGACCACGCCGGCGAGCACTTCCGCGTGGACGGTCCGCTGACCGTGCCGCGCCCGCCCCAGGGGCGTCCGGTCCTGTTCCAGGCGGGCGCCTCCGGGCCGGGCCGGGACCTCGCCGCCCGGCACGCCGAAGCGGTCTACGCCGTGGCCTACGACCTCGAGAGCGCGCGGGAGTACCGCACCGATCTGAGGCAGCGCGTCGCCGCGGCCGGACGGGACCCGGAGGGCGTGGCCGTCATGCCGGGCCTGGTCGCCTACGTGGGCTCCACGGAGGAGGAGGCCCGGGCCAAGCAGGCGGAGGTGGACGCCTTGCTGCCCTCGGAGCAGTCCCTGGCCCAGCTGTCCGCGTTCGTCCAGCAGGACTGCAGCGACTGGGCGCTGGACGCCCCGGTCCCGGAGCTGCCGCCGCTCGAGGGCTTCACCGGACCCCAGGGCCGGTACGCCACGATCCTGCGGATCGTGGCCGTCGAGCGGCCCACGGTGCGGCAGCTGCTGGGCCGGCTGGCCGCCGGGGGCGGGCACTGCACGGTGGTCGGCACCCCGGAGACCGTCGCGGACCGGATGGAGCGCTGGTTCCGCTCGGGCGCGTCCGACGGCTTCAACCTCATGCCGCCCCGGCTGCCGGACTCCCTCGACGACTTCGTGGACCACGTGGTCCCCGTCCTCCAGCGCCGAGGACTCTTCCGCACCCGGTACACCTCGTCCACGCTGCGCGGGCACCTGGGGCTGCCGCGGCCCGGCGGCGCTCAGTGACGTGCTGCGGCGCCTGTTGCGGCGGACGACCCCGGCGCCCCAGGATGGTCGGTCAGCACGTCGTGGACCGGTCGGCGCAGGCTGTAGGGGAGCTTCGGACCGTGGCCGAAGCGCACCGCCAGCTGAGCGCGCTCCTCGGTGAGACCGAGCCATGTCTCGAACCGGGGGCGCAGGCCGGGGCCTCGATCGGCTGATTGATGAAGGCCGTCCGGAGGTCGAGCGCTTCGGCCTGCGCCTGCGACTGGCCCGGATCGGGATCGAGCCCGGCGCCACCGTGAACGTCCACGGCTGCGTGTTGTGGCTCGACGCGGCCAGCGTCGCCAGCCGGACCAGTTCGTGCTCCGGGGACGCGTGCGGGTCCGGTCGCCGCAGCGTCGTCGCGGTGTGGTCGTACTCGCGTGCGGAACGCCCCGCCGGCCTCGCCCCGGAGCGGAAGCCGCGGGGCTGCTCGTCCTCGCGGGGGGCAGGCACGGGTCCGGAGGGGCGCTGGGCCAGTCGTTTGAGGTTGCGGAGCATCTCCTGGCTCATCACGAAGCTGATCGGCTCGACCAGGGCCCGGGAGGCGAACAGCCGCTCCTGCCTGGTGGGCCCGGCCGAGAAGCTCAGCCGCTCCACCAGCCGGGCCCCCCTCCGGGGCCGTCCGCAGGTGGAAGGACCACCTGCCGCCCGTGACGTGCGAGCCCTCCGTCGCGGGGCCCGGGGACGCGGCCAGCACGAGGTCCCGGCCCGGCTCGACGCGCATCACGGCCAGCGCGGCCTGCGGGGCGAGACGGATCTCGGGGACGGTCGAGAGATCCTGGTGCTCGGGCAGGATTCGGTCGGTGTTGCGCACCCGGCAGCCGATGAGGTTCTCGAAGCGTTCGAAGCTGTAAAGCCCCCGCGGCCCTGGTCGAGCTGGGCCAGCCACGGCCACACCCGCTCGGCGGGCGCGTCGACCGTGACGGCGTGGGTGACGGTCCAGGACGGGTCGGGGAACAGTTCGTCGCCGGTCCACGTCGAGGAGGTCTCCGCGGGTGTGGCTCCCCAGGACGTCCGGCGCCGCCGCAGCAGCGGGCCGGCCAGGATGTGCCCGGCCATCCGCACGGCGGCGAACAGGTTGCGCCCGCCGCGGTCGTCACCGAGGGACACGATCGGCACCACCGAGGAGGAACGGTCATGGGTCTACCCGGCCCCGGTGGGAACAGGCAGGTCCGGCCGGTCGTCGTCATGATCGCCGGTCTGGGCGCGGTGCTCGGCCTGGCCGCTCTCCGGTTCGTCCTCCCGGCGGGCACCCCGCCGATCCGGGCCGTGGGACCGTCCGGCACGACGAGGTCGGTCGCCGCGCTCGAGAAGGTGTCCGTCGGCGGCAGTGAGCAGTGGATCCTCGTCCGTTCCCGGGACCTTCGCAACCCGGTCGCCCTCTTCCTCCACGGAGGCCCCGGCACCTCGTAGCCGACGTCGAACCGGCGGAGCACCCGTGACCTCGAGAAGCACGTCACCGTCGTGAACTGGGATCAGCGCGGCGCCGGGAAGTCCTACGCGGCCATCGTCGACACCGGCAGGATGACCATCGGCCAGTTCGTTGAGGACACCGGCGAACTGACCCGGCGCCTGCTGGAGAGGTTCCACCAGGACCGGCTCGTGCTGGTCGGCTGGCAGCAGGCGGTCGTCACCCAGCGGCGCCTGCTGGGGCGCTTCGGCGGAGAGGTCCACGGCAGCCGGTCCGGGGCGCTGCGCCTGGTGCTGGGCGGCCTGCTCTTCTCCCGGGAGCACACCCTGGGCGACCGGATCGACCTCTTCCGGTGCGTCATGGGCTCCATGGAGCTGCTGTGGCCCGAGCTGCTCGAGGTGAACCTGCAGGAGACGGTCCCGGAGCTGGCGGTGCCGGTGTTCTTCGTGGAGGGACGGCACGACCACGAGTCCCCCGCGGAGCTCGCCGAGGAGTACCTCGACGCCCTGTCCGCACCCTCGAAGGAACTGGTGTGGTTCGAGCACTCCGCCCATCTGCCCCGTGCCGAGGAGAGGGACCGGTTCACCCGGTTCATGGTGGAGAAGGTCCTGCCCGTCGCCACGCGACACGCGCCACGCGCCACGACGGGCGGCGCCCCGACGGGGACGCCCCCCGGACCTGCCCCGGACGGACCGGAGCGTCAGACGAACAGCGCGGTCACCCGCGTGAGGGTCATCGTCACTCCGTAGGCGAGCGGGACCCCGACGAGGACCCAGCCCAGTGCCAGTCGTGCACGGCTCATGTCATGCCTCCTTCGGGGAGAGATCGGTGTCGGACGTGCGCGAGGACTCGGTGCCGGCCTTCCCTGAGGCCTCGGTGCCGGACGCCGCGGTCCGGCGCTCGGGCTCGTGGTACTTGGCGTCCACGGGCTTGACCAGGAGGTTGGCGACGAAGCCGACGACCAGCAGGCCGACCATGGTCAGCAGCGCCGGCTGGTACGCCTGCGCCGTGAGCTCCCCGGGGGTGCCCTGGGCGTCGAGGAACGCGTTGACGATGAGGGGTCCGGCGATGCCCGCGGCGGCCCACGCCGTGAGCAGGCGGCCGTGGATGGCCCCCACCTGGAAGGTCCCGAAGAGGTCCCGCAAATAGGCCGGCACCGTGGCGAAGCCGCCGCCGTAGAACGAGATGATGACGAAGGCCAGCAGCACGAACAGCAGCGTGGAGGTCGAGCCGAACAGCGCCAGCACGGTGTAGAGGACCGCCCCGACACCGAGGTAGACCATGTAGATGCGCTTGCGGCCCAGGACGTCCGAGGTGGTGGACCACACGAAGCGCCCGCCCATGTTGCCGATGGACAGCAGGCCCACGAAACCGCCGGCCACGGCCGCCGTCACGAGGGACGCGCCGTCCGCCTGGCGGAAGAAGTCCTGGATCATGGGGGCAGCCTGCTCGAGGATGCCGATGCCGGCCGTCACGTTGCAGAACAGCACGATCCACACCAGCCAGAACTGCCGGGTGCGGATGGCGTTGCGGGCCGAGACGTGGTTCTTGGTGACGAGGGCCTTCGACTGGACCTTCGAGGGGTCGAACCCCTCGGGCTTCCAGTCCTCGGCGGGAACCTTGATCGTGAACGCGCCGAAGAGCATGTAGGCGAGGTAGACGACCGCGAGGGTCAGGAACAGCTTGCCGACGGCGTTCCCGCTCGCCACCCAGCCCTCGGTGCCGGAGTTCGGGTCGTAGAAGTTGAGCAGGGCCGCGGAGAGGGGGCTGGCGATCAGCGCGCCGCCGCCGAAGCCCATGATCGCCATGCCCGTGGCGAGGCCGGGGCGGTCGGGGAACCACTTGATCAGCGTGGAGACGGGCGAGATGTAGCCGATTCCGAGGCCGATGCCGCCGATGACCCCGTAGCCCAGGTAGACGAGCCAGAGCTGCTCGGTGAAGATGCCGAGCGCGCCGACCAGGAACCCGCCGGACCACAGCAGCGCCGCGGTGAACATTGCCCGGCGCGGCCCGCCGGTGTCCACCCACGTGCCGAAGACGGCGGCGGACAGGCCCAGCATGACGATGGCGATGGAGAAGATGATGCCGATCTGAGTCAGGCTCGCGTCGAAGTGCGCCACCAGCGCGTTCTTGTACACGCTGGTGGCGTAGGCCTGACCGATGCACAGGTGCACCGCGAGGGCGGCCGGCGGTATGAGCCAGCGGTTGAATCCCGGTGGAGCCACCGAGTGCTGCCGATCAAGCCATCCCATGCCCCGACTCCTCATCTGGTGCGGACACTGCGCGAAGGGCGCGTCCGGGACGGAATTCGCACGGCCCGGCCCGGCACCCAAGGGTGAAGCATGTCACACGGACGGGAGAACTGGAAAGCAACCTGCCGACCGGCCGCGCCGGAGCGGGCCGCTCATCCTCCGCGCAGGGACCGCCACGCACGCCGCCAGAAGGCGAGGAAGCCCTTCTCCGCCACGACCTGCTCGAGCCGTTCGATCTGCCGGGTCTGGGCGCGGACCACGTCCAGGAGCTCGTGCGCGAGCTCCTCGGCGGTGTCCAGCCTCCGGTGCAGGGCGCCGGCATCCTCCGCCGCCGCCCGCCGCAGGTAGAGCGGCAGGCCGATCCCGTGCTCCGCGCTCCACTGCCTGAGGTGGCGCTCGCGCACCGCCGCCTCGCCCCGCGCCGCGGTGAACCCGTCGGTCCGGTCCCGCTGGGCGGTCGGGCGCGCGGGGAGCAGGCCCACGGTGAACGTCTCCAGGAAGCGGAGCACGAACTCCCAGCGCTCCGCGGCGCCGATGGTCTCGTCGTAGTCGCCCAGCACCCCGTGCACCGCGCGCCGGTACAGGAACGGCGCGTCGACCGCGGTGCGGTCGCCGTCCAGCACGTCGGTGAGGGTGAGTACCTCCCGGTCCGTCCGCACGAGATCCCGTCCCGGCCGGCCGGCCGGTACGTCTCGGCCGGCCCCGGGCGGATTCTCGGTAGGCACCACGACCCCGTCGTCGGTCACGAGGGGATCCTCGAGGTGGGCCACGCCCCGCTGCAGGAGTTCGGGCGGCCAGGGCTCCGAGCCGTCGTGCAGGACGACGAGCTCCGACCCCCCTGCCTGCAGCCCACGGTTGGCGGCCGCCGCGGCGCCGAGGGCCCTGCGGTGGTGGAGGACCGTCGCGCGCCCCGCGAGCTCGTCCCGGCGCGGCGCCAGGACCGCGTCCACCTCGGCGGAGTCCCCGCCGTCGTCCACGAGGACCAGTCGCCAGTCGGTGAACGTCTGCGACAGGAGGTCGTCGACGGCCCGGCCCAGGCGCGCCGGGGCGTCGTGGTGCCGCAGCAGGACCGCGACGGTGGGCCGCTCGGACGGCACCGCGGGAACGCTGTACCGGCGGCGGAGGGCACGCACCACCGGGGCACCGACCCCGCGCGGCGCCGCCACCGTTCCCACCGCGGGCCGGGGCTCCTGACCGCGGAGCGCCCCGGCCACGTCGTCCCACCACCGGGCCGCCGCTTCCCGGACCGCCGGCTCGGCGTCCGCCAGCGCGGCGCGCACCGCCCCCCGGTGCTCCACGGCCTCCGCCGCCCACTGCTGGAGGGCCGCGCGGGTGTCCCACGCCACGTCGCCGGGGGTGAGCAGCGCCGCCAGGGGCACGACGGCACCTTCCAGCCCCCAGCGGCTCAGCACGCCGTTCATGTCGTCCATGGAATATTTGTCCGGACCCACCGGGAGGACGACGGCCCGCGCCGCGAGGCCGAGGGCCGCACCGCGGGAGCAGGTGGTCAGGACCCAGTCCGCCCGGAGCGCCCCCGCGTCGGCCTCTCCCGGATCCGCGTGCACCCGGTGGACGTCGTCCGGCAGCAGCGCGGCCACGTCCGCCGCGAACTCCTCGTCGGCCGGGGCGCCCCCGCATGCCAGGAGGGTGACCGCTGCGCCCGTCCGGTGCACCAGGGCGTCCAGCAGGGCGGCGAGCACGGGGGCGACCTGCTCCGGTGGGAAGGGACCGGCCGGCAGCCGCACCGCGGCGAGGATCCGCGGCGGCCCCGCCGGCACCCCCGGCTCCCGCGGCTCCCGCGGCTCCTCCGCCGACCCGCCCAGCTGTTCCTGGCGCTCGGTTCGTCCGTCCGGATCCTCCGTCTCCGCGGTCGGCCTGTCCCGCTCCTCCTGCTCCCGCCCGGTCGGGGCGCCCCGCTCTCCTGGGCGACGTGTCGGCCCGTCCTGCTCGAGCGGTCGCGCCGGGGCGGCGGGACGCGGGAGGAGGAGCGCGTCCTCCCAGCCGACGCGCAGGCCGGGGTGCTCGGGGCACAGCCGGCGGGCCACCGCCAGGGACGTCTCGTCCCGCAGCCCCACGAGGGAGGCGACCGGGAGGAGCCGGCGCACGACCTCCTCCGGGACGGCATCGGGGTCGAGGGCCAGGCCGATGACGACGACCGGCCGGCCCGCCGCCGCAGCGGCCCTCGCCAGGTCGAGCCGGAGGAGCAGCCCGGTGTCGTCCACGGGAGCATCCACCCCGAGGCCGACCAGCAGGAGCGCCTCCGCCTCGGACCGCGGTGCGGGAACGCCGCCTGCGGGTCCGAACTCCCGGAGACTCTCCTCCCCGGCGGTCGTGAGCACCGGATCCGCCCCCGGATCGAGGAGCCGGGGGGCGAGGCCGCGCAGGGAGAGCTCCTCGAGGAGTCCGCGGAGCTCGCGAGCCGCTCCCGGCCGGAGGTCCTGCCCTCCCGATCCCGGGAGAACGTCGATGTGCATGACGGTACGGACCTTTCCTCGACCGGTGCGGGCTCCCCCATTCTTCCAGCCGCACCGCTTCCGCCGGCCCCGCGTGAGCAGGAGAGGACATCTCACCGCCCGGCCTCCGGCACGACCCGACGGGCGGCGTGCGGTGTGCGAAGTTGCAGGTCCGCACGGAATCGCCTTGCCCGCGCGCGGGCGGATCCGCCACTGTGGAGGAACACACTGCACCATCTCCGCCGGCGGCACCCGCCCGGAGGACCCCCTGCCCCGATGGCCCCCGCCACACCGCCGTATATTCCACAAAGGACATATGGGCGTTCGGCGCCGGTCCCGCCGCAGGACACGGCCCTCCCGCTGCCGGAGCGGACCGGCGATCCCCGGCCGCGGAGATCCCGCCCACCTCACAGCGGGAGACGTCGAGGAGCCCCACCATGTTGAACGCCGCCGTGATCAGCCCCCAGCCCATGACGCGCATCGCGATGCAGCGTGAGGCCGTCGAGCACCCCGAGCACGGCGTGCGCGTGAGCGCGGTGGCGGGCAGCGTCCCGGAGTTCCTGGCCGAGAACCCGGCCGAGGAGATGGTGGTCCTGCTGAGCCTGAACACCCTGGACGGCCGCAACCTCGTGCAGAACGTCACGGACCTCACCGCACAGGAGCACACCGTGGTGGTACTGGTGCCCCCGGACGACCTCGCCAGGGTCCGGTCCGCCTTCGCCTGCGGGGCCGCCGGCGCCGTGGGCAAGTGGGAGCCCATCCGGACCGTCTTCCGCACCATGCGGCTCTCCCGGCAGCTGGGCCACTTCGTGAGCGACGTGCTCCAGTCGGCTCTGGCCGAGCTGCCCAGCAGAGCTCCCGCGAAGCTCTCCGCCCGGGAGCGCCAGGTGCTCGCGCTCTACGTGGACGGACTCCAGGAGCAGGAGGTGGCCGCGCTGCTGGAGATCGCCGAGTCCACGGTGGAGGAGCACCTCAAGCGGATCCGCCGCAAGTACGCCGCGGTGGAGCGGCCGGCCCGCACCAAGCTCGAGCTCTACAAGCGGGCCATCGAGGACGGGATCATTCCCCCGGTGCTGCCGCTCGCCTGAGCGCCGGATCGGGCGTTCCCAGCGTCCACGGGCCGTCCCGTCCGGCCCACGCCCGGCCGAACGGTGCCCGGACAGGTGCGCCGGAATCGTTGTGCCCGGACCGTTGTGCCGAGCCGGGGACGCTCCTACCCTGGAGGCAGCACCACTGCGCGCTGTTCCGCATCCCCCCGCACCGGAACTCCAGCCCCGGCGGGGCCGAGCGCCCGGACCGCTCCGAGTCCGCCCGTGACCCTTCCGGCATCGCCGACGACGGTCCGCGCACCGCCGTCGAGCACGAGCAGCAGCCCGGGGGCGCGCGCCCCCGCCCACAGGAAGCCAGCCCCATGAATGCCGTGGACCGCGGGGAGCACGACCAGGAGATCGCCCGAGAGCTCGAGAAGCTGCGCACCCATCTCGCCGGGACGCTGGTCGAGCCCGACGACCCGCTCTACGACGAGGCGAGACGGGTCTGGAACGGCATGGTCGACGTGCGGCCCCGCGCGGTCGTGCAGGCCGGCGCCGTGTCCGACATCGACCCGGTGCTGGCCGCCGCGCAACACACGGACCTGCCGCTGGCGGTCCGCGGCGGCGGGCACAACGTGGCCGGCCACGGCACCGTGGAGGGCGGGCTCGTCCTGGACCTCGGCGCGCTGCGGCGGGTCGAGGTGGACCCGGGGACCCGGCGCGTGACCGTGGAGCCGGGCGCCACCCTGGCCGACGTCGACCGCGAGACCGTCCCGCACGGTCTCGCGGTGCCCCTCGGCGTGGTGAGCGCCACCGGGGTCGCGGGCCTGACCGTGGGCGGGGGCGTCGGCTGGCTGACGCGCAGCAACGGCCTGAGCCTCGACAACCTCGTGGACGCCGAGGTGATCACCGGGACCCGGGAGCACCTGCACGCCAACGCGGAGCACAACCCGGACCTGTTCTGGGGGATCCGCGGCGGCGGGGGGAACTTCGGCGTCGTGACCTCCTTCACGTTCCAGGCCAGGGAGCTGCCCGCGTCCGTGCTGGGCGGGAACCTGCTCTACCGGCGCGAGCACTGGCGCGCGGCCCTGCAGGCCTTCGCCCGCTGGACCGACGACCTGCCGGACGAGATGAACGGCATCATGTCGATCCTCCGGCTGCCGCCCAGCTTCGAGATGGGCGACGAGCCCTGGCTGATCATCGGCTTCGCCTGGATGTCGCCCGACCACGCCGAGGGCCTGCGCCTGGTCGACCGGCTGCGGGCCGACGCCCCGCCGGACGAGGAGGAGGTCGGCCCGGTGCAGTGGACCGAGTGGCAGTCGGCCATGGACGAGCTCTTCCCGAAGGGGGCCCGCGGCTACTGGAAGAACGCCTCGTTCTCCCGTCTCGACGACGAGGTGGTCGACGCCCTGCTCGGCGCGGCCTCGGAGATCACCTGGTTCGGCACGGGCATCGACATCCACCACATGGAGGGGTTCTTCGGGCGGGTGCCCGCCGGCGCCACCGCCTTCCCCAACCGGTCCGCGCGCTACTGGCTCAACGTCTACGGCTACTGGCCGGATGCCACCGACGACGCCCGCCTCACGGCGTTCGCCCGGAAGGCCCACGCCGCCGTGGAACCGTTCGCCGACGCCGGCCTCTACGTGAACTTCCTCGGTGCCGAGCACGGCCCCGTCACGCCCGAGACCGCGCGGCAGGCCTACGGGGAGCGGACGCACCGGCGTCTCGTCGAGCTGAAGAACCGCTACGACCCGGGCAACCTGTTCCGGCTCAACCACAACATCCTGCCGAGCGTCGCCTGACGGCAGGCGTGGTACGCCGGCCGCACGGGCGGCGCCGGGGGCAGCGGCCGAACGCCGGGGCACCCGCAGCGAGGCGTCAGGGCGCGCCGAGCAGCCGGAGCACGGCCGCCGCGACCGCCCCCAGCACCACCACCAGCAGGAACGGGGCCCGCAGCATCAGGGCCGCTCCCGCCACGAGCAGCGCGCCCAGCCGGGCGTCCAGCACCAGCTCCTGGCCGGAGCCGAACGCGTTCATGACCACGAGCGCGGCGAGCAGGCCCACGGTGACGGTGCCGGCCATGCGCCCGACGCGCGGGTCGTCCAGCACCCGGTCCGGCACGAGGTAGCCGACGAGCTTCAGGGCGTAGGCGAGCGCGCACGCCCCGAGCACCCATAACCACATGCTCACGCCCCCGCCTCCTTGGCGCCGGGGCCGGGCGCCGCGCCGGACGGGGCCGGTCCGGGACCGCGGGAGCGGCCCAGGAACGCCGCGACCACGGCGGCCACGAGGATCGGCAGGCCCGCCGGCAGCACCGGGATCGTCAGGGCCGTGACGAGGCCGCAGACCACCGCGACCGCCACGGGCTCCCGGGCGCTCAGCCGCGGCCACAGCAGGCCCAGGAACGCGGCCACCGCGGCGCCGTCCAGGCCCCACCGCGCGGGATCACCGAGGGCGTAGCCCAGCAGGGCGCCCAGCACGGTGAACAGGTTCCAGAGCACGAACACGCCCAGGCCCGCGGTCCAGAAGCCCCGCCGCTCCTCGACGGGGTGGACCTGGGAGGACGCGGCCGCGTTGGACTCGTCGATGGTCACGTGCGCGGCGAGGAGACGGCGCCAGCCCTGCGGGCGGACGAGGGCGTTCATGCTCATCCCGTAGACGGCGTTGCGGATCCCGAGCAGCGTGGCGGCGCCCAGTGCCGAGGCCCCGGCCCCTCCGCCCGAGACCACGCCGATGAAGGCGAACTGGGAGCCGCCCGTGAACATCAGCGCGGACAGGGCGACGGTCTGCCAGAAGGTCAGTCCCGCCGCCACGGACAGGGCGCCGAAGGAAATGCCGTACAGCCCCGTGGCCACGGACACGGACAGCCCGATCCGGACCGCCGGCGAGGACCGCCAGTCGACCGGAGCCGCGTGGCTCACGAGGCGCCTCCGGCCACGGCGGACGACCCACCCGTGCCCGCCCCGGCCGCACCCGGGGTCTCGGCCAGGGTCTCGGCCGGGCTCTCGTGCGGCGCCGCCGGGGCGCGGCGCCCCTGGGCGGCGTCGAGAGCGTCCAGGGCCTGGACGAGGGCGAGGTGGGTGAAGGTCTGCGGGAAGTTGCCGGTCATCCGCCGCTGCTCGGGCGACCACTCGGTGGAGAGCAGCCCGAGGTCGTTGGCGCGGGACAGCACGGAGTCCACGAGCTTCCGGGCGCTGTCCGGGCGGCCCGAGCGCGCGTACTGGGCGGCGAGCCACAGGGACGCGCCGAGGTGCGGGTTGTCCTGGCCAGGGAAGCCGTCCACCCCGATGACCCCGGCGTACGCGTCGGGGTCATCGGGGTCCACCGGGCCCAGGACGTTGCGGTAGCGGTGGATGAGCCCGCTGGGGTGCCGCAGCTCCTCCTCGATCCGCCGCACGGTGCCGAGCATCCGCTCGTCGTCGTAGGCCACGAACCCCACCTGCGGCAGCTGGAGGAGGGAGGCGTCCACGGTCTTCGCCCCGTAGTACTGCACGAAGGAGCCGACCTCGGGGTCGTAGCCGCTGGTCCAGATCTCCTCCGCGAGCGCGTCCCGCAGCTGCTCCCACAGCTGCGCGTCGCCGGGCAGGCCGTGCACGCGCACGGCGTCCACGCCGCACTGGAGCGCCGCCCACATCAGCACGCGAGAGTGCGTGTAGTACTGCCGCTCGCCGCGCATCTCCCAGAGGCCCTGGTCCGTGACCTCGTAGTTCTCCACGACCGAGCGCAGCATCGCCTGCTGCAGGGGCCAGGAGAGGTGGTCCTCCACGGCGCCGCGCCGGCGGAGCTTCTCGAACACCACCATGACGTGCCCCACGGCGTCCGCCTGGTGCTGGCCCGCGGCGCCGTTGCCCTCGCGGACCGGCCGGGAGCGCTCGTAGCCGGGCAGGTCGAGCTGGTGCTCGCGCCCGCGGCGCTCCCCCGCGACCCCGTAGATGTTCTGCAGGTCGTGCGGGTCGCCCGCCACGGCGCGCAGCAGCCAGTTGCGCAGCTGGGCGGCCTCGCGGTCGTGGTCGTGGTCGAGCATGACCTCGAGGGCCATCGCGGCGTCCCGCAGCCAGGCGAACCGGTGGTCCCAGTTGCGCTCCCCGCCCACCACGTCCGGCAGGGACGTGGTGGGGGCGGCCACGAGCCCGCCCGTCTCCTGGTGCATCAGCGCCCGCACCACGAGCAGCGAGCGCCGGACCACGTCCGAGCGCCGGGCCACGGCGTGGCCGCGGACCGGGACGATGTGCACCGGCTCGTCCTCCCCGACGGCCGGCGGGGAGTACAGCCCGGACCAGTCCTGCCACAGCTCCACGGTCCGGGTGAGCTGCTCGTTGACGTCGACCGGCGCCGGGGGCGTGCGGTGGGACGGGAAGTGCGTGAGGACGAAGTCCCGTGCCTGGCCGGCGGAGACGGTGAAGGTCCCGCGGTGGCGGCGCTCGTCGTCGTCGTCCGTGGACTCGGGGAGGGGCTCACCGCGCAGGACGAGGGCGTCCGGGCCGGCCATGGCCACGAGCATGGGGGGCGCGGGGTCGCCGCCGCCGGGGTCCTCCTCCCCCTCGAAGCGGCTGACCCAGGGGACCACGGCGCCGTAGCCGAAGCGCACCCGCAGCTCGTGGTACATCTCGACCTCGCCGGTGAGGCCCTCGACGCGGCGGACCACGTCCGTGCGGGAGGTCAGCGGGAGGAAGTCGGTCACGCGCACGGACCCCGAGTCGGTGACCCACACGGTCTGCAGCACGAACGTGTTCTCCACGTAGAACCGCTCGGCGACCTGGGCGCCGCTGTCCTCCTCGTCGAGGACCTCGCCGTCGGCCCCCTCCGCGACCGTGCACGCGGGGGCGAGCAGCCACCGCCCGTGATCGGGCTCCCCGAGCAGGGCGCCGAAGACCGAGGGGGAGTCGAACCGGGGCGCGCACAGCCAGTCGATGGACCCGGTGCGGGAGACGAGCGGACCCGTGCGCATGTTCGAGAGCAGGGCGTAGTCCTCGATCAGTGAAGCCATGCCTCAAGATTGGCACATCGCCGGGCCGCGGCGGACCGGCCGCTTGAGCTATACCCCCAAGGGGTATACAGTGGCTGCAGGACGACCGAGGAGGACCCATGACCCAGACCCCGCCGCACGGGTACACCCAGGACAAGGACGCGTATCTCAAGCGCCTGCGGCGCATCGAGGGCCAGGTCCGGGGCATCCACCGGATGGTCGAGGAGGACAAGTACTGCATCGACGTCCTCACCCAGATCTCCGCGATCCAGTCGGCCCTCAAGGCCGTGAGCCTGGGCCTGCTGGACGAGCACCTGAGCCACTGCGTCGTGGGCGCCGTCGAGGCCGCCCAGGAGTCCGGGGACGTCACGAGTGTCGACGACAAGCTCCAGGAGGCGTCCGCGGCCATCGCGCGCCTGCTCAAGAGCTGACCCACCCCGCTGAACCACCCCACCGAAACCCCGAGGAGCCCATCGTGCAGACCACCGTCAACGTTTCCGGAATGACCTGCGGCCACTGCGTCAGGTCCGTCACCGAGGAGCTCACCGAGCTGGAGGGCGTCGAGTCCGTCGACGTCGACCTCGTGGCCGGCGGGGTCTCCCCCGTGGTCGTGACGTCCACCCGCGAGCTGTCGGCGGCCGAGATCGAGGAGGCCGTCGAGGAAGCGGGGTACACCGTTGCCTGAGACCCGCACGCCCGTCCCCACCGAGGTCGCCGGGCCCCTGCGCACCCTCGAGCTCGAGATCACGGGCATGACGTGCTCCTCGTGCGTCAGCCGGGTCGAGAAGAAGCTGGGCAGGCTCGACGGCGTCGACGCCTCGGTCAACCTCGCCCTCGAGACCGCCACCGTCCACGTCCCCGCGGGCGTGAGCGACGAGCAGGTCGTCGAGACGGTCGAGAAGGCCGGGTACGGGGCCGTCCTCAAGAACGCGCCCGGGGTCGACGACGCCGGCGGTCCGGACGACTCCGACGCCATGACCCGGGTCGCCGGGCGCGAGGCGTCCTCGCTGCGCTCGCCCGAGTCCCTGCGCCGGCGCCTCCTCGCGGCGGCCGCGCTCTCCGTCCCGGTGTTCGTGATCTCGATGCTGCCCGGCTTCCAGTTCCCGCACTGGGGCTGGGTGGTCGCGGCCCTAAGCCTGCCGGTCCTGACGTGGGCGGCGTGGCCGTTCCACCGCTCGGCGGCGGTCAACGCCCGGCACCTGACCTCCACCATGGACACCCTCGTGTCCCTGGGCGTGTCCGCCGCGTACCTGTTCTCGCTGTGGAACCTGCTGCGCGAGCCCGGCATGACGGCCGGCGCGATGCTCGGCCACGCGATGGACATGAGCGGACACCAGCTCTACTTCGAGACCGGCGCCCTGGTCACCGCGTTCCTGCTGCTGGGCCGCTGGCTGGAGGCCCGGGCGAAGGCCCGCTCCGGCGAGGCGCTGCGCGCGCTGCTGGAGCTCGGCGCGAAGGACGCGGTGGTCCTGCGGGACGGCGTG
This sequence comes from Kocuria sp. CPCC 205263, assembly GCF_040981075.1. Taxonomy (NCBI): domain Bacteria; kingdom Bacillati; phylum Actinomycetota; class Actinomycetes; order Micrococcales; family Micrococcaceae; genus Kocuria; species Kocuria sp. CPCC 205263. The sequence continues at coordinate 131,750 of NZ_JAVKPV010000007.1, forward strand.
GAGACGAGCGTGCCCGCGGAGCAGCTGTGCCCGGGGGACCTGGTCGTCGTGCGCCCCGGCGAGAAGATCGCCGCCGACGGCGTGGTCGTGGACGGCCGCTCGGCCGTGGACACGTCCCTGCTCACCGGCGAGTCCCTCCCGGTGGAGGTGGAGGTCGGCGACACCGTCACCGGCGCCACGATCAACACCAACGGCCGGCTGCTGGTCGAGGCGACCCGCGTGGGCGCCGACACCACCCTGGCCCAGATGGGCCGGATGGTGTCCCGGGCGCAGGCGAGCAAGGCCCCCGTGACCCGGCTGGCCGACCGGATCTCCGGGGTCTTCGTCCCGGTCGTCCTGGTGATCGCCCTGGCCACGCTGGCCGGTTGGCTCCTGCTGACCGGGGACGTGAACGCGTCCTTCGTGGCCGCGGTCTCCGTGCTCGTGATCGCCTGCCCCTGCGCCCTGGGCCTGGCCACCCCCACGGCCCTGCTCACCGGCACGGGGCGCGGCGCGCAGCTGGGCATCCTGATCAAGGGCGCCGAGGTGCTCGAGGACACCCGCACCGTGGACACCGTGGTGCTGGACAAGACGGGCACCGTCACGAGCGGGCAGCTCTCCGTGGCGGCCGTGACGCCCGTGTCCGGGTACTCCCGGGACCAGGTGCTGGACCTCGCGGCCACCGTGGAGCAGCACTCCGAGCACCCCATCGCGCGGGCGGTGGCCGCGGCCACCCCCCACCGGTTCCCGGTCTCCGGGTTCGTCTCGGCCCCCGGAGGCGGCGTCCGCGCGCACGTGGCGGACGGGATGCACTCCCGCTCGGTGGTGGTCGGGCGCACCACGTGGCTGTCCGAGAACGGCGTGCGCCTGGACGGCGCCCAGCTCGACGCCCTGCGCCGCGCCCAGGAGGGCGGGTTCACCACGATCCTCGTGGCCGTCGACGGGGCCCTCGTCGGCTTCGTCGACCTGCGCGACACCGTCAAGGACGACGCCCGCGAGGCGGTCGCCCGGCTCAAGGAGCTGGGCCTGCGCCCCATGCTGCTGACCGGCGACAACGAGCCCGTGGCCCGGGCCGTCGCCGCGGAGGCCGGCATCGCCGCCGAGGACGTCGTCGCCGACGTCAGCCCGGAGGGCAAGGTCGCGGTGGTCCGCGACCTCCAGGACGACGGCCGCGTGGTCGCCATGGTGGGCGACGGGGTCAACGACGCCGCGGCCCTGGCGCAGGCCAACCTCGGGATCGCGATGGGCGCCGGCACGGACGCGGCGATCGAGGCCGCGGACATCACGGTGGTGCGCAGCGACGTCGGGTCGGTGCCCACGGCCATCGCCCTGTCCCGCCGGACCCTGTCGATCATCAAGTCGAACCTGTTCTGGGCCTTCGCCTACAACACGGTGGCCATCCCCGTGGCCGCCGCGGGACTGCTCAACCCCGTGATCGCGGGGGCCGCCATGGCCTTCAGCTCCGTGTTCGTGGTGCTGAACTCCCTGCGGCTGCGGAGCTTCGGCCGCTGAGCCAGCCGGACGCGACGACGCCCCGGGAAGGACCCTTGGCCCTTCCCGGGGCGTCGTGCGTTCTGTCAGGCGCTGCTCCGGGGTCAGACGGAGCCCGGGTCGACCGGGCTCTCCTCGTCCTCCTCGAGCTCGGGCACCTCGGACTTGTGGTCCTCCTGGGCCACGTCCGTGGGGTCCTGGTCGGCGCCGTCCTTTTCCTGGTCGGCCATCCGCTGCTGGACCTTGCGCTCGAACTCCTCGTCGCCCTCGGTGGGCGGTTCCGCCTGCTGGCTCATGCTGGTTCCCGTCGTCCGGTCTCGAGCAGGGCGCGGGTTCGGGCCCTGCTGCTCAGGTGCCGTCCCAATCTACCCAGCGCCCGGCCGGACGCGACAGGGCTGTCCGCCGGAGCGGGTCCCTCCCGGGAGCGGGCGCGGAGCGCGCAGGGCCCCGAAAGAGCCGGATCCCCGCACGAGCGGGGGTCCGGCTCGTTCCGGGGCCTCATGCGGGCGGGATGCTCAGGCGCGCGGGGCGGGGCCGTCGTCGTCCGGGCCGTCCGCCGGGGCGGGGCCGTCGGCGGGGCGGCGGCCGAGGAGGTCCTCGCCCTCGGTGTCGGGCCGGACGCGCTGGCCGAACTCGGCCTCACCGGGGGGCCGCGCGGCGGCCTGCCGCCGGACCCGGGCCTCGGCGTAGAGCTTGGCCGAGGAGCGGTTGACGCCCGTGCCCGCGCCGAGGTGGGGGTCGTTGGGCTTCTCGACGATCATCAGCGTGGCGCTGATCACGAGCGTCACGATGAACGCGATGCCGGCGGCGATGAAGGCGAGGTCCAGGCGCAGGGGGTTGTCCGTGCCGCCGCTGGCGAAGATGCCCACGGCGACGAACGCGATCGCCGCGAGCACGGCGGACAGGATCAGGGGGCCCTTGACGTCGGCCCGGAAGCCGCCTCTCGAGCCCTTGCGCTGCACCACTGGTCCTCCTCGTGAGCTGATGTCCCCGGCGGGCCGGGGCCTGCCGTGCGGTAGCCCAGTCTACGCGGTCCCGGCGGGGGCCCGTCCCCGGCGGTCCTCGTGCCGGAGCGTGAGGGCGGCCAGCAGGTGGGTGACGCCGATGACCACCGCGGCGGCCCCCACCACCCCGAAGAGCGCCTTGGGGCCGAGGTCCACCACGAGGACGAGACCGGTGGCGGCGAGGACCGTGACCAGCCCGGCGATGGTCCAGTCGCGGCCCAGCGGGAAGGTCGTGCGGAACTTCAGCCCGAGCGCCAGCTCCGTGAGCCCGGCCAGGCCCATGATGGAGGCCGCGTAGACCACGAGCCACGCGGGGGTGTCGGCGCCGAGGATCGTGAAGACCCCGCCCAGGAGGTACAGCACACCGTAGGACTGCGGGATCTGCCGGGTGGGGCCCATGTCCACGTGGTCGTTGCCGTTGAGGCGCAGCTGCAGGAGCACGCTCGCCGCGCCCGTGAGCACGAGGTACAGCCCCACGCCCCAGGCCACCACGGGCAGCGTCGGCTCCTGCCAGAACACGGTCACGGCGCCGAACACCAGCGCCACGAGCGCGCGCAGCAGCGTGGGCGCGAACAGGTCGCGGTGGATGCCGGTGCTCGGGTGGGGGTTCACGGTGCGCCTTTCATCGGAGCGTGCTCGCGGGACGGCCTGACGGGGAGGCCCGCGGGGCACCGGCCAGTCTAGCGACCGCGTGCGTGGCCGGGCGCCGAGAGCACCCGGGCCAGGACCGCGAGGGCGTCCGGCAGGGCGTCCCCCTCCGGGGCGGCACCGGTGGCGCCGAAGCCGACGACGACGCCGCGGCGGCCGCCCCCCGCGCCGTGCGCCCAGTACGAGCCCAGCGCCGCCACCCGCACGCCCGCGGCCGCGGCCCGGTCCACCACGTCCTGCTCCGCCAGCGGAACCTCCCCGGTGAACTCGAGGACGGCGTGCAACCCCCCGTCCATGGGCACGGCCCGCACCCCGTGGACCCCGGCGAGGGCCGCGGTGAGCAGGTCCCGCCGGCGCCGGTACTCCCGCCGCATCCGGGCGGTGTGCCGGCGCAGGCCACCGTCGGCCAGGAAGCGGGCCATGGCGTCCTGGGCGACCGCGGAGGCCGGGTTGCCCAGGTCCGTGCGCAGCCGCAGCAGGTCCTCCCGGAGGGCGGGCGGGGCCAGCAGGTAGCCGACCCCCAGCCCGGGCGCGAGGACCTTGGTGAACGAGCCCAGCGTGGCCACGTGGCCGCCGGCACCGAGCAGCCGGCCAGGGGCGGGGGGCTCCGGCACGGCGCCCGGGGCGTGGTCGAGGGAGGACAGCGCGGGCAGCGGCTCGCCCACGTAGCGCAGCTCGGAGTCGTAGTCGTCCTCCACGATCAGCGCGTCGTGGGCGCGCGCCCAGCCGAGCAGCTCGAGCCGGCGGACGGCGGGCATCGACGCCCCGAGGGGGTACTGGTGGCTGGGGGTGACGATCACGGCGTCCGGGGGCCGCTCGATCTCCCACTCCCCCGGGCCGGCCCACGCCCCGGACGGCAGCCGGGCGGGGTCGAGGCCCTGGTCGTCGATCGGCACCGGCAGCACCTCGTGGCCGAGCCGCTCCGGCACCCGGCGCAGCGAGGGGTAGCCGGGGTCCTCGACGGCGACGCGCAGTCCGCGGCCCGCGTGGCCGCCGAGCACCGCGAGCAGCAGCTGGAGCCCGTCCCGCGCGCCCGCCGTGACGAAGAGGTCCTCGGGGTCCCGGACCACGCCGCGCATCAGCCGCAGGTGCTCGGCGATCTGCTCGCGCAGCGGCTCCGAGCCCTGGGGCGGGGGCGCCCCCGTGCCGGCGGCGGCCGCGGCGTCCCGCCACGCGGCGCGCCACTGCGGGGTGGCCAGCCGTCCGGTGTCGGGCCGGCCGGGCGTGAGGTCGATCATGGGCCGCTCCCGGGGCCGGCGCCGCGGCGCCGCGGCCGGGCGGGGGCCGGGCCGGGCCGCCGGGGGCTCCGTGCGGGAACGGGCCAGATCGGGGTGGACCACGGTGGCGCCGTTGGTCGCGTGCAGATAGCCCTCGCCGTGGAGCTGGTCGTAAGCGGTGACCACGGAACCGCGCGAGATCCCCAGCCGGGCGGCGAGCCCGCGCGTGGAGGGCAGCGCGTCCCCCGGCCGCAGGGCCCCGGAGACCACCAGCTCCCGCAGCTGCTGGACGAGCTGGGCAGGCAGCGGCGCGGGATCGGCCCGGTCCACGCGCACGGGCAGCTCGACGTCGTGGGGGTGCCGCACGGTCCGCTCCTCTCCCCGGAATTCCTGTGGTCCAACAGATTCTATCGATGGTGGACCTGTCGGTGGACCACTCACGGCCGCACGATGGACTGCATGACCGATCTGCAGACCGCCCATGCCCAGAACCCCGCCGGCGGCGCCACCCGCCCCGCCGCCTCGGACGCGACTCCGCTGACCGGCTCCCCGCTCGTCAAGCGCGGCCTCGCCGACATGCTCAAGGGCGGCGTCATCATGGACGTCGTCACCGCCGAGCAGGCCCGCATCGCCGAGGACGCCGGCGCCGTGGCCGTGATGGCCCTCGAGCGCGTGCCGGCCGACATCCGCGCGCAGGGCGGCGTGGCCCGCATGTCCGACCCCGACCTGATCGAGGGCATCCAGGCCGCCGTCTCCATCCCCGTCATGGCGAAGGTGCGCATCGGCCACTTCGTGGAGGCGCAGGTGCTCGAGCACCTGAAGGTCGACTACATCGACGAGTCCGAGGTCCTCTCCCCCGCCGACTACGTCAACCACATCGACAAGCAGCGCTTCACCGTCCCGTTCGTGTGCGGGGCCACCAACCTGGGCGAGGCCCTGCGCCGGCTCGCCGAGGGCGCCGCGATGATCCGCTCGAAGGGCGAGGCCGGCACCGGCGACGTCTCCGAGGCCACCAAGCACATCCGCACCATCCGCGGGCAGATCGCCGAGCTGCAGGCCCTCTACCGGATCTCCCCCGACGCCCTCTACGTGAAGGCGAAGGAACTCGCGGCCTCCTACGACATCGTCCTCGAGGTCGCCCGCACCGGGAAGCTGCCGGTCGTGCTGTTCACCGCCGGCGGCGTGGCCACCCCCGCGGACGCCGCCATGATGATGCAGCTCGGCGCCGACGGCGTGTTCGTGGGCTCCGGGATCTTCAAGTCCGGCAACCCCGCGGCCCGGGCGCAGGCCATCGTGAAGGCCACCGCCTACTTCGACGATCCCGAGAAGATCGCCGAGGCCTCCCGCGGGCTCGGCGAGGCGATGGTCGGCATCAACGTGGGCGACCTCCCGGCCCCGCACCGGCTCGCGGAGCGCGGCTGGTGAGTTCCGCGCCCCGCGTGGGCGTCCTCGCCCTCCAGGGCGGGGTCGCCGAGCACGCCGCGATGCTGCGGGAGCTGGGCGCCGAGCCCGTGCTCGTGAAGACGGCCGAGCAGCTCACCGGGCTGGACGCGATCGTCCTGCCCGGCGGGGAGTCCTCCACCGTGGACCGGCTGCTGCGCCTGTTCGGGCTGCGGGAGCCGCTGCGGGACGCCGTGCTCGGCGGCCTGCCCACGCTGGGCACGTGCGCCGGCCTCATCCTGCTCGCGTCCGGCATCGAGGACCCCGCCCCCGGCCAGCAGTCCCTCGAGGTCCTGGACGTCACCGTGGCCCGCAACGCGTTCGGACCCCAGACGGCGTCCGAGGAGGTCGTGCTCGCGTGGGGCCGCGGCGGGGACGTGGTGCGCGCGGCCTTCATCCGTGCCCCCGCGGTGACCCGCGTCGGCGAGGGCGTCGAGGTCCTCGCCCGGCACCGGGGCGAGGTGGTCGCGGTGGCGAGCGGCGCCGTCGTCGGCATCTCGTTCCATCCCGAGCTGACCGGGGAGACCACGGTGCACCGGCACCTGCTCTCCCTCGTGGCCGCCCGGCGCGGCCTCCCCGCCTGAGCCGCCCCGCCCCGTGCGGGGCGGCTCAGTAGCTGCCGGACGCCCCACCGCCGGTGAAGCCGCCGCCTCCGCCGAACGAGGAGCCGCCCTGTCCGTCCCCGCTCGTGCCTCCGCCCGAGCCGCCGGAGTACAGCCCCGGGTTGGCCAGGTAGAGCGGGAGCCACACGGCCGGGTTCGTGACGGCGTCCGGCTTGCGGTGGTGGTAGCGGTACGTCCGGTAGGCCGCGCGCTGCTCCTCGGTGAGCCGCAGCTCCGGGTCGCGCTGCCGGGCCGCCCGCAGCTCCTCGTCGGCGATGCGGCGCCGGCGGCGGAGGTCCGCGGCGATCCACCACGCCACCAGCACGCCGACCAGGCCGAAGCCGCCCGCGACCCAGCCGAACAGGGCCCAGTCGAAGGGCTCCTGCGGCGGCTGCCCGCCCTGCGCGTAGACGTGGATCTGCTCGACGGCCTCGCCGAGTCCCTGCGCGTAGCGCTCGTCCGCGAAGGCCGGCGCCAGCACGTCCTCCACCACGCGTTCCGCCTCGTCGTCCGAGAACCGCTCGCGCACCCCGTCCGCGGTCTCGATGCGCAGCTCCCGGTCCCCGGTGGCGGCGACCACGAGCACGCCGTTGTCCGTCCCGGCGTCGCCCACCTCCCAGGCGGTGGCGACCTCGCGGGCGTAGTCCTCGATCGAGCCGGTCGCCTCCTCCACGGTGAGCACGGCGATGCGAGCGGCGTCCGTGCCGGCTCCGCGGTCCTCGATCAGGGCGTCGAGCTCCTGCTCCTGCGCGTCCGTCAGGACGCCGGCGGAGTCCAGGACGTTGGACCCGGCCGGCCGGGCGGGGACCTCCACCGGGTCCGCCGTCCCGCCCGAACACCCGGTGAGCGCGGCGAGGGCCAGGGCGGTCGCGGCGAGTGCTCTGCGGTCCACGGTGTGCTCCCGTCCGTCCGCGGGCGCTCCGCGGGCTCCTCCCCAGGATGGCCCGGCGGCACCGGTCGGCGGATCCGCCCGCAGGAGGAGCCCCCGGTCCTGGACGGCCGGGGGCTCCTCCTGCGGGCGGACCGGGTCAGCTCTTCCGGCGGGTCGGGACCACCATCACGGGGCCCTCGCCCTCCTGCAGCACGGCCTGGGAGACGGAGCCCATGAGCAGCCCGCGGAACCCGCCGTAGCCGCGGCTGCCGACCACCACGAGCTCCGCCGACCGCCCGGCCTCCACGAGCTGGTCCGCCGGCTGGCCGGAGAAGACGAACGTCTCGACGTCCAGCTCCGGGTGGTCCTCCCGGACCGACTCCGCCACCTGGTCCACGAGGGACTGTGCGGGCTCGGTGAGCTGCTCGCGCACGGCCCGGTCCAGGTCCGCGGAGCCCGTCGGCATGCTCATGGCTTCCGGCACCACGGTGACCAGCGCCAGGCCCGCGCCGTGCCGTGCGGCGTACCGCCCGGCCGCCAGAACGGCCGGGTTGTCCCGGCCGAGCCGGTCCACGCCGACCACCACGCGGCCCGCGAAGGGGCCGGTCGCCCCGCGGGCGCCTCGTGCCCCCGGGTCCCAGCGGTCCGGGAGGACGATCACGGGGCACTTCGCGTGCGCCGCCGCCGCGGCCGTGACCGATCCGAGGCGGCCGCGCACCCCGCGCCGGCCCCGGCGGCCGAGCACCAAGGACGCGGCGTCCTCCGACTCGTGCACCAGCACCCCGGCCGCGTCACCGCGCTCGACGACTGCGACCGCGGTGACGCCGGCGTCCCGGGCCCGGGTGACGGCGGCGGCGGCGACCTTGTCCGCCTCCTCCTCGATCGCCTCCAGGAACGGCCCGTAGAGACTGGGGTCCACGGCGACGGGCCGGCCCATGGAGACCACCACCCTGAGCTCGCCGGCGAGGGTGCCGGCCTCCTGGATCGCCCAGTCCAGGGCCCGTTCGCTGTTCTCGGAGCCGTCGTAGCCGACGACGATCTGTTCCGTCACGGGGTGCCGCCTCCTGGTCTCGCCGTGGGGGTGGGGTGCTCAGGAGCGGTGCGCGGGCACCACCATGACCGGGCCGGTGGCGTTCTCCAGCACCGCTTGGGAGACCGAGCCGAGCAGCAGCCCCCGGAAGCCGCCGATGCCGCGGGAGCCCACCACGACCATGTCCGCGGAGTGCGTGGCGTTCATCAGGATGCGGGCGGGTCGGCCCACGAAGATGTGGTGCTCGACCGTCAGCCCGGGGTGCTGCGCGGCGATCTCGTCGGAGATCTGGGTGAGCTTCTGGTCCGCCTCGTGGAAGTACCGGGCCTGGTTGAACTCGTCCTGGAACCAGGAGGGCGTGCCGGACAGGGCCCCGTTCACGGAGACCAGCGCCAGGGCCTTGCCGTGCTCCTGGGCGTAGGCCACGGCCTTGCCCAGCGCCGGGCTGCGGGAGCCGAGGGCGTCCAGGCCCACGACCACCCGGCCGGTGAAGTCGATCTGGTCGGCCTTGACCGGCCCGTCGGCCTCGAGCGCGAAGTCGCCCGCGCTGCCGCCGCGCCGCTCGGGGTGCCGTTCGGGGCTCCGGCTCTCGGCGGCCTCGGGGACGATGATCACCGGGCACTTCGCGTGCGCGGCGACCGCCGCGGACACCGAGCCCAGCCGGCCGCGCAGCGCGCCGCCGCGACCGCGCTTGCCCATCACCACGAGCGCGGCCTCGCCCGACTGCTCCACGACGGCCTTGGCGGCGTCCCCGCCCGCCTCCACGACCTCGACGGGCAGTCCCGCCTGCTCCACGGTCTGCCGGGCCTCGGCCAGGTGGCCGGCGTTCTCCTTCATCACGGCCTCGGTGAACCGCATCTCGAGGCCGGGGTCCCCGACCCCGATGACCGGGTAGGCGCCGAGCAGGCGCACGGTCAGGTCCTGGGCGCGGGCCTCCTCGAGGGCACGCTCGAGCGCGTGGCGGGCCTGGTCGGATCCGTCGATGCCGACGAGCACGACGTTGTGCTCGGAGTCGGCGGTGGGCTGGTTCTCTGCGCGAGGATCACTGTTCATGTCTGCATCGTAGGTGATCCACCCCACAACACCGGGTGCGCTCAGGGTTGTTACCATGCGTTCCGGAGCAGCCAGGAGTCGCCGCGGGCCCGCAGCCCCAGGGTCAGGGCCCGGGCGCCCAGGTAGCCGCCGGCGTAGGCGGTCCACAGCCACACGAACCCCCCGGCGCCCGCCCCGGCGGAGTGCGCCACGAGCAGCAGCAACGGGGCGTAGACCGCCAGGTTGAGCACCCCGGCCACCGCGAGGTAGCGCGCGTCGCCGGCGCCGATGAGCACCCCGTCCAGGACGAAGACGTACGCGGCCAGCGGCTGGCCGACCGCCACCACCAGCAGGGCCGCCGCGAACAGGGCCTGCACCGCGGGATCGGGGCTGAGCAGGAACCCCAGTCGCGTGCCGATCAGGGCCACGAGGAGGCCCGTGACCACGCCGAAGCCGAGCCCCCACAGGACCAGCCGGTTCATGAGGGTCCGGACCGCCCGCCGCTGCACGGGATCGGTCACGTCCCGCGCCCCCATGTCCCGGCCCAGCAGTGCCTGCGCCGCGATGGCGAGGGCGTCGAGGGCGTAGGCCAGGAAGTTGAAGAACGTCATCACGAGCTGGTGCGCGGCGAGGTTCTGGGCGCCCTGTCCCGTGACCACCAGGACGGTCGCGAGGATCGCGACCCGCAGGGACACGGTGCGCAGCATGAGCCAGGAGCCCACCGTGAGGTGCGAGCGCAGCCGGGGCCACGTGGTCGCGGGCCCCACGCCGTGCTCGCGGGCGAGCCGGCGGAGGATCCGCAGGTACGCCAGCGCCATGGCCCACTGCACGGCGCTCGTGCCGATCGCCGCGCCGGCCACCCCCAGGTCCGCCCCGTGCACGAGCAGGAGGTTGAGCCCCGCGTTGGCCGCGGCCCCGACCCCGGCGATGAGCAGCGGGGTCCTGGTGTCCTGGAGGCCGCGGAGCACACCGGTGGCCGCGAGCACCAGGAGCATGGCGGTCAGTCCGGGCAGGGACCAGTGCAGGTAGACGACGGCGTGCTCCAGGACCTCGCCGCGCGCGCCCATCAGCGCCAGCAGCGGCCGGCCCAGCGCCCAGCCCGCCGCGGACAGGAGCAGGCCGAACCCCGCGGCCACCCACAGCCCGTCCCGGCCCACCGCCACGGCCTCCTGGAGCCGGCCCGCCCCGAGGTGCCGGGCCACCGCAGGGGTGGCGCTGTAGGCGAGGAAGACCATGAGCCCCACGACCGTCTGCAGGACGGCCGCGGCCACGCCCACGCCGGCGAGCTGGGGGGTGCCGAGGTGGCCGACGATCGCGGAGTCCGCCAGCAGGAACAGCGGCTCGGCCACGAGCGCCCCGAAGGCGGGGACGGCCAGGGCCAGGATCTGCCGGTTGAGGCCGCGGGGGCGGGAGGTCGTCGTCACCGGTCCAGGCTACCGACGACCTCCCGCCCCCGCGGCGCACCCCCGGACGGGATGCGGTCCGGGAGCAGCGGTGCTCAGAAGGGGTAGTGCGGGACGTCCGGGCTGATCGTGATCCACTGCGTCTCGGTGAACGCGTCGATGTTGGCGGTCGGTCCGCCGAACCGGGAGCCGGTGCCGGAGGCGCCCATGCCGCCGAAGGGGGCGTTGGCCTCGTCGGCGACCGTCATCTCGTTGATGTGGATCTTGCCGGAGCGGATTCTGTCGGCGATCTTCATGGCCTCGCCGACGTCCCCGACGATGGACACCGAGAGCCCGTACTCGGAGGCGTTGGCGAACTCCACCGCCTCCTCCGCGCTGGACACCTTCATCACGGGCGCCACCGGCCCGAAGATCTCGTCCTTCCAGGCCGTCATCTCGTGGGTCAGCTCGGAGAGCACCGTGGGCCGGTAGAACAGGCCCTCGTGGGACCCCCCGGCCACCACCCGGGCGCCGGCGATGGCGGTCTCCTGCACGATCGCGTCGATGGCCTTGAGCTGGCGCTCGTCGATGATCGGGCCGAGGTGCACGGGTCCGCCGGAGGGGTCCCCGACCACCAGGGCCTCCGCCTTCGCCGCGAGCTTGTCCACGTACTCGTCGTGCAGGTCCTCGTGCACCAGGTGGCGCCCGGTGGTCATGCAGATCTGTCCCTGGTGGAAGAAGGAGCCCATCGCCCCGACCCCCGCGGCCAGGTCCACGTCCGCGCCGGGCAGGACGATGACCACGTTGTTGCCGCCCAGCTCGAGGTGGGCGCGCTTGAGGTGCTGCGCCGCCGCGGCGCCCACGTGCCGGCCGGCGGCCGTGGACCCGGTGAAGGACACGACGTTCACGTGCGGGGCCTCGACCGTGGCGGCTCCGACGTCACCGCCGCCGGGCAGCAGCTGCAGGACGCCGGGCGGCAGCCCGGCCTCCTCGAAGACGCGCATGATGAGCGCGCCGCCGGTGACCGAGGTGCGGGGGTCCGGCTTGAGCAGCACCGCGTTGCCCAGGGCCAGGGCGGGGGCCACGGAGCGGATCGAGAGGATCAGCGGGAAGTTGAACGGCGAGATCACGGAGACCACCCCGACCGGCACCCGGCGGGACAGCGACCAGTGCGGGGCGTCGGAGGGCAGGTACTCCCCGTGCGGGTGGCTCGGCAGCGCCGAGGACTCGTAGCACTCCGCGGCCGCGACCGAGGCCTCCAGCCCGGCCTTGGGCTGGATCGCCCCGGTCTCCCGGACCACCCAGTCCATGACCTCCTCGGCGTGCTCCTCGAACAGCAGGCCGGCGCGGCGCAGCACCGCGGCGCGCTCGGAGGGCTTCAGCGCCGTCCACTCCTTCTGGGCCGCCGCGGCCTTCTCGGCCGCCTCGTACACGTCCTCGGGGGAAGCGAGGCCGATCTGCCCCAGCGTCTCGTCCGTCGACGGGTTCGTGACGTCCTCGGTGCCGCCGCGGCCGTCGCGCCATCCGTTGACGTAGATCTTTCCGGTCCACACCGATGTGTCCAGCAGTGCCATGGGTCGAACTCCTCGGGTTCCGGCCGCGGGTCGGACCGCCGGACGGCGGGGTGACCCACGGCACACGTGCAGTGCGGATTATTCTGCGCCTTCCTGGGAACGCGCACGGAACGCCGCGCGGGCGCCGTCACAGCCCCCGGAGGCGGTCCATCTCCCGGCGGTCCTTCTTGGTGGGCCGCCCGGTGCCCCGGTCCCGCCGCGGGACCGCGGCGTGCAGCGCCGGGGGCGGGGGCGGGCTGTGGTCGACGTAGGCCTTCGCGGCGACCGGCGCCCCGACGCGCTTGGTCAGCAGCTGCACCACCTCCAGGACCTGTTCGTGACCGGGACGGCGCACGGCCACCCGCTGGCCGGGCCGCACCGGCTGGGCGGCCTTGACCGAGGTGCCGTCGATCTTCACGTGGCCGGCACGGCACGCGGCCGTGGCGGCGGAGCGGGTCTTGAACACGCGCACCGCCCACAGCCACACGTCCACGCGCACGCTCGCGGGGGCCTGCGGCGCGGTCATCGCGCGCCCCGGTCGCTGCGGCGCTGGTCCTCGGTGCGGGTCATGGGGCCATTGTGCCGAATCCGCCGAGCACGGCCGACGCCGGACGGCTCCGCCGCGGCCGCCCGGGCGCGCCGCACCGGAGGTGTCGCCCGGAGTGGGGACAATGAATTGACTACCGACCAGTGGTGTGCAACATCCCGGCAACGCGCGAACACCTACACTGAGGCACATTCACCGGCGGGCCGCGCACCGGGCACGACGCCGTGCAGCCGGCGGCGGCCCGCCACCTCCCGAGGGAAGGACAGATCCATGAAGAGCAGGTTCCACGGGGCAGCGACCCTGTCCGTGCTGGCCGTCTCCGCGCTGGCCCTGAGCGCGTGCACGAGCACCGGAGGGGGCGAGGAGGCCGCCGGCGAGGGCGAGCTGAGCCTGATCAGCTCCGGCACCCTCACGGTCTGCTCGGACATCCCCTACGCCCCCTTCGAGTACGTCGAGAACGGCGAGACCGTGGGCTTCGACATCGACCTGGTCGACCGGATCGCGCAGGACCTCGGCGTGGAGTCGAACGTCATCACCACGCCCTTCGAGGCCATCGAGACGGGCTCCGCGCTGGACACCGACCAGTGCGACCTCGCCGCGTCCGGCATGACGATCACCGAGGAGCGCGAGTCGGTGATGGACTTCTCGGAGCCGTACCTCGACGACAACCTCGCCCTCCTGGTCGCGCCCGGCTCGGACATCCGCTCCGTGGCGGACATCGCGGGCAAGCGCATCGGCGTGCAGCAGGCCACCACCGGGGAGGCCTACGCCCAGGACAACGGGGCGGACGTGGTCCAGTACGAGACCTCCTCGCTGATGATCCAGGGGCTCAACACCGACGACGTCGAGGCCGCGCTCGGCAACATCTCCGTGACCGGCCCCGCGATCGAGGACAACCCCGAGCTGCAGCTGGTCGAGGAGATCGAGACCGGGGAGCAGCTGGGCCTGGCGGTCAAGACCGGCAACACGGCCCTGCTGGACCAGGTCAACGAGACGCTGGCGGCCATGCAGGAGGACGGCTCCCTCGAGGAGCTCGAGGCCGAGTGGCTGGGCGCCGACGAGGCGGCAGGGTCCGCGAGCCCGGAGCCGGCCGCGAGCTGACCCGTCGTCGCCCCCGGCCCACGGGGGTGACGAGCAGCACGGACGCCGTGGCCCGCGCGAAGCGGACCACGGCGCCGTCGTCCGTAGGCTGGAGCCGGGCGGACGCCCCCGCGCATTCCGCCTCGCCACGACGACAGGGGAAGCTCCCGTGACCACCGACTCCGGCCTCGAGCTGCAGCACGTCCATCCCGGCGTCCGTCCGCAGGACGACCTGTACCGCCACGTCAACGGCGGCTGGATCGAGGCGCACGAGCTGCCGGACGACCGCGCGTTCGACGGCGCCTCCGCGATCCTCACCGACCGGAACACGCAGCGGGTGCACGAGATCGTGCAGGAGGCGCCCGCCGGGTCGCGGATGGGGGCGCTGTACCGGTCCTTCCTCGACGAGGCGCAGATCGAGCGCCGCGGCCTGGCCGCCCTGGCCCCGGACCTCGCGGTGCTCGACGCCGCCCGGGGCCGGGAGGGGCTCGCCCGCGCCTCGGCCGCCCTGCACCGCACGGGCGTGGACGGGCCGCTGTCCTTCTTCGTGGAGAACGACTCCCGGGACTCCTCCCGCTACTCCTTCTTCCTGCGCCAGGACGGGCTGTCCCTGCCCACGGACAGCTACTACACGGACCCGCAGCACGAGCGGCTGCGCACGGCGTTCACCGCCCACGTCGCGGCGATGCTCGAGCTCGCGGGCCTGCCGGTCCGCTGGGGCGTGCCCGCCGGGGACGCCGCGGCGACCGTGCTCGCCATGGAGACGCAGCTCGCCGCCGCCCACTGGGACACCGTCTCCGCACGGGACGTCGAGGAGATGTACAACCCCGTGGACGTGGCCGGCCTGGAGGCCATGGCGCCCGGCTTCCCGTGGACGGCGTGGCTCGAGGGCACCGCCCCGGAGCGCGGCGCGGAGATCTTCGACCGGGTCATCGTGCGCCAGCCATCCTTCGTGGCGCAGCTGGGCCGGCTGTGGCAGGAGTGGTCCGAGGAGCAGATCCGGATCTGGCAGTCGTGGCGGATCGTGTCCAAGCGCGCCCCGTTCCTGCCCCGGCCGTTCGTCGAGGAGAACTTCCGCTTCTACAGCACCGCCCTGTCCGGGATCACCCGCCCCCGCGAGCGCTGGAAGCGGGCCGAGTTCCTGGTCACCCGGATCCTCGGCGACGACGTGGCGCGCGAGTACGTGGCCCGGTGGTTCCCGCCGGCGCACAAGGCCCGGGTGGAGCAGCTCGTGGCGCACCTGCTGGCCGCGTACCGGGAGCGGATCTCGCGGCTCGAGTGGATGTCGGAGGCCACCCGGGCCCGCGCCCTGGAGAAGCTGTCCACGTTCACGGTCAAGGTCGGCTACCCGGGAACCTGGCGGGACTACTCCTCCCTGGAGCCGGACCCCGAGGACCTGCTCGGCAACGTCCGGGCGGGGCTGGCGCTGGAGCACGACCGCACCGTCGGGAAGATGGGCACCCCCGTGGACCGCGGTGAGTGGTTCCTCTACCCCCACTGGGTCAACGCCTACTTCCACCCCGTGCTCAACGAGGTGGTCTTCCCCGCCGGGATCCTGCAGCCGCCGTTCTTCGACATCGAGGCCGACGACGCCGTGTGCTACGGCGCGATCGGCTCCGTGATCGGCCACGAGATCGGCCACGGCTTCGACGACCAGGGCGCCAAGTACGACGCCCGGGGCCACCTGGAGAACTGGTGGACGGACGAGGACCGGGCGGAGTTCGCCCGGCGCACCGCCGCGCTCGTCGCCCAGTACGACGGCTGCACGCCGCGCGGGCTGGACCCGGCCCGGCACCGCGTCAGCGGGGCCTTCACGGTGGGCGAGAACATCGGGGACCTGGGCGGGCTGGAGATCGCCCTGGTGGCCTACCGGATGTCCCTGGCCGAGCGGGGCCTGGACCAGGACAGCGCGCCGGTGCTCGACGGCCTGACCGGCGCGGAGCGCTTCTTCTACGCCTACGCGGCGCTGTGGCGCTCGACCGCCCGGGAGCAGGAGCTGGTCAACCGGCTGGCCACCGACCCGCACGCCCCGGACGAGTTCCGCTGCAACCGGGTGGTGCAGAACATGTTCGCGTTCCACGACACCTTCGGCACCCGCCCCGGCGACGGCCTGTGGCTGCCCCCGGAGGAGCGCGTCAACATCTGGTGACCGGCCCCTACCCCGCCGCGGGACGGCATGTTCGGGGTCGGCCGGGCAGCGGTGGGGTGCGCGGGGGTGCTGTGCGGCGGGAGCCGGTGGCCTCGAAGGCCGCGGCCAGGCGCAGCAGCGCGTTGTCGTCCCACGCACGTCCGGCGAGGGTGAGGCCCACGGGCATCCCGGTGTCGGCCATCGTGCCCATCGGCACGGTGACGGTGGGGATGCCGAGGTGCCGGGGCACGAGGTTGCCGTTGGCCACCCACACGCCGTTGCGCCAGGCCGCTTCCGCGGAGGCCGGGTCCACGTCGGCGTCAGCGGGACCGACGTCGGCGACCGCCGGGAACACGATCGCGTCCAGGCCGAGCCCGTCCATCCACTGCTCCAGGTCGATCCGGCGGGTCTCCTCCAGCCCGGCCAGCCCGTCGGCCAGGTGCGGGATCTCGGTCAGGACGGGCACCCCGTGGGCTCGCACGAAGTCCGGGTAGTCGGCGATGTCGTCGTCGAAGCCGTCGTACTGGTCGGGCAGGGCGCCGGGCGGGTGCGGGAAGATGCGGGACCCGTCCACCTCGGCGAGGTCGTGGAGGGCGGGGTCGCCGTTGGCGTCGAGGAAGTCGTGCCACGCCCAGGCCGAGAGGTCCACGATCTCCCGGTGCAGGTACGCCGGGCTCACCAGTCCGCGGGTTGCGATGGTGGGCGCGCCGGGCCGGTCGCCCTCGTAGTTGGACACGACAGGGAAGTCGACCTCGACCACCTCGGCGCCGGCGGCCTCGAGGTCTCGGCGGGCGGCCTCCCACAGCGCGATGACGGAGGGGCGGGTCTCGATCCGCCGCCCGGTCGACCCGCCGACGCCGGGATGGGCGGCAGTGCCGGCCTCGGGATCGGCGTTGACGTACATCCGCGGCACCCCCAGCCGGGTGCCTGCCAGGACACCGGCGGCCGCGGCGGCGTCGGGCACCGCGAGGGCCGGGTAGGAGCCCGGGCGCACGGCCGAGGCGGGCGGGATCTCGATCCAGGGCTGGACCCGCCAGAAGTCGCCGCGGGTCTCGGGGTCGTCGGCGACGACCACGTCGAGGACCTCGAGCAGATCGGCCACGGTGCGGGTGTGCGGGACCACGACGTCCATCGTGGGCACCAGCGGCCAGTTCCCGCGCACCGAGATCATCCCGCGGGAGGGGGTGTAGGCGCACAGGGCGTTGTTGGAGGCCGGGGCCCGGCCCGAGGACCAGGTCTCCTCGGCCAGCCCGAACGTCGCGAAGCTGGCGGCCGTGGCGGTACCGGAGCCGTTGGACGAGCCGGAGGCGAAGGCCGCGGTGAGGTAGGCACCGTTGTAGGGGCTCTGGGCCCGGCCGTAGAGTCCGCGCTGCATGCCGCCGTTGGCCATCGGAGGCATGTTGGTCAGCCCGAGCAGCACCGCGCCGGCCGCGCGCAGCCGGCCGATCGTGAACGCGTCCTGCTGGGCCACGAGGTGCTCGAACGCCGGTGAGCCGGCCGCCACGGTGAGCCCCCGGACCCGGTAGCTGTCCTTGGCGGTGTACGGGATCCCGTCCAGCGGTCCCAGCACCGCTCCGCGGGCCCGGCGCGCGTCGGAGGCGCGCGCCTCGGCCAGGGCCTCGGGGTTGTCCACGACCACGGCGTTCAGGCCCGGCCCGCTCCGGTCATAGGCGGCGATGCGGGCCAGGTAGGCGGTCACCAGCTCCTCGCTGGTCGTCCGGCCGGTCTCCAGGGCGGCGCGCAGCCCGGCGATGTCCGCCTCGACGACGTCGAACCCGCTGCCGTTCCCGGTATCGGGCCTGCGGTCCAGTTCGTTGCCGAACGCGCTCATCGGTGACCCTCCTCGCCCGTGGCGGGCCGGTGGGCGGCCGGCTGCTGCTGGGTGATGCAGTGGATGCCGCCGCCGAAGGCGAAGATGTCGCGGGCGTCGACCAGTTCGACGGCCCGGCCGGGATAGACCTGGGCGAGGATCTTCGCGGCGACGGCGTCGTGCGGGTCGTCGAAGGCGCACAGGACGACCACGCCGTTGGCGACGTAGTGGTTGATGTAGGAGAAGTCGACGAACCCGTCCCCGGCCTCGAGCACGGTGGGGGCGGGGACGTCGACGACGCGCAGCCGGCGCCCCTTCGCGTCGGTGGCGGTTTCCAGCACCGCACGGATCTGCCGGGACACCTCGAAGTCGGGGTGGGCCGGATCGTCCTGGCGGTGCACCAGGACGGTGCCGGGCCCGGCGAAGGCGGCGACGATGTCCACGTGGCCGCGGGTGCCGAACTCGTCGTAGTCGCGGGTGAGCCCCCGGGGCAGCCAGATGGCCCGGGTGGTGCCCAGGCGGGCGTGGATCTCGGCCTCCACCTGCTCCTTGGTGGCCCCGGGGTTGCGACCGGGATCCAGCTGCACGGTCTCGGTGAGCAGGACGGTGCCCTCCCCGTCGACGTGGAACCCGCCTCCCTCGTTCACGAGGGTGCTGGGCCGCACGTCCGCGCCGGCCTGGGCGGCGACGAAGCGGCCCAGGTGCCGGTCGTGGCCCCAGGAGGCCCACTCCTGGGCGCCCCAGCCGTTGAACACCCAGTCCACGGCGACCACCTCCCCGTCGGGGTCGTGGGCGAAGGTGGGACCGGAGTCGCGCAGCCAGGCGTCGTCGAGCGGGGCCGCGACCACGTCGACCCGGTCCCCCAGCGCGGTGCGGGCGACGTCCGCGTCGGCGGGGGCCGCCACCACGGTGACGGGCTCGTGGCGGGCGATGGTCCGCGCCACGGTCGCCCAGGCGCGTCGCGCGCGGGCGAGGGTCTCGCTGCCGGCGGGGCCGAAGGTGTCGTTGGGGGTCGGGAAGGCCATCCAGGTGCGCTCGTGCGGGACCCACTCCGCGGGCATCACGGTGGTCTCCGCGCCGGGGGTCGTCGTCGGTGTGGTGTCGGCAGGGTGCATGGTCGGTGCTCCTCGGGTCGTGCTGCTGACAGGGGCCGGGGACGTCACGGCGTGACGTCCCCGTCGAAGCGGACGCGGCCGCCGACCACGGTCAGCCGCGCACGGTTGGCCAGCAGCTGGGTCGGTCCGACGGCAAAGGGGTCGGTGTCCAGGACGGTGAAGTCGGCGAGGTGGCCGGCGCGGATCCGGCCCTGCCGGTCCTCGGCCCGGCACGAGAAGGCGGCGTCCCGGGTGACGTGGCACAGGGCGTCGGCCAGGTCCAGGGCATAGCGGGGCAGGTTGGGCGGCAGGGACGGGTCCAGCGCCGACCTCCGGGTCGTGGCGACGTACAGGTTGGGCAGCGGCTGGTGGGGCGCGGTGGGCGCGTCGGTGCTCATGGCCAGCGTGGCGCCGGCGTCGCGGAACTCGGTCCACGGGTAGGCGCGGTCGACACGGTCGTCGTCCAGCACGGCGCGCCAGTGCTGCTGGATCGCCGGGTCGGCGTGGACGGGCTGCACGGAGGCGACCACGCCCAGCGCGGCCAGGCGGCGCACGTTGGTCTCGGTGACCGTCTCGAGGTGCTCGATCCGGTGGCGGCGGTCCCGGGGGCCGTTGACGCGGTGGGCCTCCTCGAGGGCGTCCAGGGCGATGTCCGAGGCCTCGTCGCCGATGGCGTGCAGGGCGATCTGGAGTCCTGCGGCGTCGGCGGCGACCACCACGGGGATCAACGACTCCCGGTCCCAGATGGGCCCGCACACGCTGCCGTCCGCGTAGGGCTCCTTCATCGCCGCGGTGCAGCTGTCGATCACCCCGTCCACGATGATCTTGATCCCGCAGATCTGCAGCCAGGCACCCGAGAGCTCCTCGGCGAGCTCGCGGGCCCGTGCGACCTGGGCGAGGTTCTCCGCCTCTGCGCCCCTGCGTTCCACCAGCCAGTGCCCCTTGACCCGCAGCGGGAGCGTGCCTCCGTGCCGGTGCAGGGCGCGGCGGAAGGCGGCGAGCTCGTCGTCCTGGACGGCCATGTCCACCGCCCCGGTGACGCCGACGGCGAGGTAGTGCCCGAACGCCGACTCCAGCTGGGCATCGCGCTCGGCGTCGGTGGCCGTCCGGGCGAGGGCCGGCCACACGATCTGCTGAGCGGCGGTCTCCAGGAGGAGGCCGTCGGCCGCTCCGGTGACAGGGTCTCGGCCGATCCGCCCGCCGATGGGATGCGGGGTCCCGTCGTCGATGCCGAGCTCCTCCAGCGCGGCGGTGTTCGCCCACACCGCGTGCAGGTCGTTGGCGTCCAGGTAGACGGGGCGGTCCGGCACGGCCTCGTCGAGCATCCGCCGGTCCGGGGCCGTCCCCCCCAGGGCACTGTGGAGCCACCCTGCCCCGAGAATCCTGGGCGCTCCGGGGTCGTCCTCCACCGCCCGGCGCAGCCGCCGCTGGATCTCGGCGAGGTCCGCGGCGTCGCGCAGCGCGACCTTCTGCAGGGACTGGCCGGTCATCAGCAGGTGGGTGTGGGCGTCGATGATCCCGGGGAGGACGAAACCACCGCCCAGGTCGACCTCGGCGGCGCCGGGTCCGGCGGCCTCCCGCGCGGACACCTCGCTGCCGACGTGGAGGAAGTGCGACCCGTCGACGACGAAGGCCTCGGCGCCGGCGCCGTCGGCGGTGAAGACGGTGGCGTGGGTGTAGAGGGTGCGTACGGGCACGGTGCAGCTCTCCGATCGGTGGAAGGAGGACATCAGACGATCGCCGCCTGGGGGAATCCGGTCTCGGGAACCTGCCGGGCGGCGGCCTCGGTACGGACGGAGATGCGGGAGACGGCGAGGAAGGGGATCAGCAGGGCGAACGTCATCCCGGCCAGCACCACTCCCAGGGTGGTGTAGCCGGCGGCGGCCGAGACGGAGGTCCCGAAGACGGGAGCGAAGGCGGAGCCGACGAGATAGATCCCGAGCAGGGGCGCCGACCACTTGCCGGAGGCGTCGAGGGCCGCGGCGACGGCCACGATGTAGACGAAGGCCGCCGCATAGATGCTGTTCCACGCGATCACGACCACCATGTACCACCCCGGGTCCGTCACGGTGCCGGCCAGGAGCTTGAGCGCTCCACCCGCCACGAGCACGACGGCCAGCGGCACCGTCCGCCCCAGGCGGGGCCCGAGGAAGCCCACCGCGGCGGTGGCGAGCAGCCCGCCCAGGGTGGAGAGGCTCAGCACCAGCCCCATCCCGGTCTCGTCGAGGCGCGCCTGCTCGGCGCCCATCGTGGCGGCGACGGCCCACAGGGAGTCCTCGCTCAACGCCCAGAGCGCGAAGCTCAGCAGCAGGCCGAGGCCCGCGGACGTCGTCGTGCGCGCAGGCCTGCCGGTCCGGACGGAGGAGGAGCCGCCGGCCGGTGGGGCGACCGGTGCCGGCCGTTCGGGCAACCATCCCGTGGTGAGGAGGGCGGCCAGGGCAAGTCCGGCGAGCAGTCCGAAGGCGCTGCCCGTACCCGCCCCCAGCAGGGGGATCGCGAGGAGGACCACCGACACGACACCGCGGTTGACGAAGCCGTTGATCCCGGACGCGCGGTCGGGGTTGCGCAGCGCGCCCAGCGCCGCCCCACCGGCCGACACGGCCCCACCGGCGCCCAGTCCGCCGAGCACCACCCCGGCGACGACCACCGGCACGGAGGGAGCGAACGCCGCCGCGCCGAAGCCCAGCGCGGTCAGCAGCAACCCCGCACGGGCCACGACGTAGCGTCCGCCACGGGCAGTCCAGCGGGAGGTGGCCAGGCAGGAGGCCGCACAGGCCAGCAGGGAGGCGGTCATCAAGGTCCCCGCCGCGGTGACGGAGAGCCCGGGCCCCCCGGTGAGCGCCACGATCATCACCGGGACGAGGTTGGCGGTCATGAAACCCACCACACTGATGCCGAAGACGGACACGGCGCGGGTCGCGGTCAGCGGCACACGGCCGGAGGCCGGGGACTCGGCGCTGTTTTCGGACATGGTCTTCCCCTCGTGCTCAGGATGTGAGTGCCACCACATAAAATGAAAGGCTTTCATTAGTATGGGGGGGCCGACCGCGCACCACAAGAGTTTGGTGAAAGGCTTTCAGTAATTTTCTCGTCCGGTCTGCGCCCGCACTCCGGCGACGAACACGTCCAGGCCGAAGGCGAAGGCCGCCTCCGCGCGCTCCTCGACGGAGCCGAGACCCTCGATGGCCCGGCTGAGGGCGGGGAACCGGCCCTCCGGCGGCGCCCAGACGACCTCCGGCGCCGTCAGGTCGAGCGCGGACCCCAGGGCCAGGTAGTCGATCGCGGAGATCGCCGGGACGACGGCGTCCCGCGCGAGCCCGGCCCGCTCCAGGACGACGGCCATGTCCTCGTAGATCCCGATCACCCCGAGGTCCTGGACGGTCTGCGTGATGAGGTGGGGAACCAGGCGGGGGTGGGCGACCATGCAGTCTCGATAGCCCCGCACGAGAGCTCGCAGCGCCTCCTCCCACGACAGTTTCTCGAGGTCCACCGGAGCAGGGGCACCGAACACCCGGCCGCGCATCAGTTCGACGATGTGCTCCCGGTTGTCGATGTGGTTGTACAGCGCCGACTGGCTGACTCCCAAGCGACTGGCGACCTTGGGGAAGCTGAAGTCCCCCGTCTCGTCCACGAGCGCGAGTGCGGCGGTGACGATGGCGTCGACCGACAGGAGCGGTGAGCGTGGACGTGCCATGGCGAACTCCTCGGACGGTGCGGATGCTGTCGAATCTATCGAGGATCCGCCCGGCGGGGACGCGCCTCGGCGTCCACGACGGACGGGCCGGTGGCCGGGGCACCTGCCCCGGCCACCGGCCCGCTCTCCCCGGTCCGGCCGTCCGCCCCTCAGTCGAGGACCGGCAGCTCGGTGGTCTCGAAGCGCTCGCGGAAGAACGAAGGGTTGCGCCGGTACTGGACGAGCATCACGGCGACCCCGAGCAGGAGCATGCCCACGCCGAGGACGAACACGAGCCCGACCCCGCCGATCGCCGAGCCGGAGCCGTACTCCGGGTCCATGGAGTCGTAGGAGGTCTGGACGAAGAAGACCAGCAGCAGGATCCCGCCGAGCAGCGGCGCCAGGAACTTCGTCAGGAACCCCGTGGCGGTGCGGAAGGCCTCGCCGCGGAAGTACCACACGCAGGCCAGGGCGGTGACGCCGTAGTAGAAGCAGACCATCATGCCCAGGGTGGTGATGGTGTCCCACAGGACGTTCTCGGAGACCACTCGCATCACCGCGTAGAACACCGAGGCGATGACGGCCGCCGCGATCGTGGCGTAGCCCGGGGACTGGAAGCGCGAGGTGATCCGGGCGTACTTCGCCGGCAGCGCCCCGTAGTGGCCCATCGCGAGCATGGTGCGCGCCGGGGAGATCATCGTGGACTGCAGCGACGCGGCGGAGGAGGACAGCACCGCCAGGGACATGAGGATCGCAAAGGGACCCATCACCGGACCGGCGAGTGCCGCGAAGACGTTCTCCTGGATCTCCGCGTTGCCCAGGCCGAGCTCGGCGCCGCCCGTGCCGGAGTAGGACAGCACGGCGAGCGAGACGGCCATGTAGAGGGCGACGATGACGAGGATGGTCGCGATGGCCGAGCGGCCGGGACCGGTGGTGGAGTCCTTGCTCTCCTCGTTGAGGGTGAGCACCACGTCCCAGCCCCAGTAGATGAACACGGACAGGGACACGCCCGCGGCGAACGCGGAGAAGGACTCCACGCCGAAGGGGTTGAACCACTCGGCGCGCACGGCGAGGCCCTCGAAGGCGGTGCCGCCGCCCACGTGGCCGAAGGCCGCGGCGGCGAACCACAGCAGGACGAGCAGCTGGAAGACCACGAGGACGTACTGCACCACCTTGGTGGCCTCCATGCCGCGGTAGGAGATCCACGCCGCGAGCGCCACGAACGCGAGGCAGGTGGCCACGTTGACGGGCACGTTGCGGGTCAGCTCCGCGATGGCGTCGTTGCCGGTGATCTGGGCGAGGGCCAGGTAGAAGAAGTCCACGGCGATGCCGGCCAGGTTGGAGAGCACCAGGATGGTGGCGGCGAGCAGACCCCAGCTGCCCATCCACCCGATCCACGGGCCGAAGGCCTTCGAGACCCAGGTGAAGGTGGTGCCTGAGTCGGGCATGGCCCGATTGAGCTGCCGGTACCCCATGGCCACGAGCAGCATCGGGACGAAGCCGACCAGCAGGATGGCCGGGAGGTGGGTCCCCACCGCAGCGGCGGTGGGCCCGAGGGCTCCGGAGAGTGTGTAGGCGGGCGCGATGGTGGACACGCCGATGACCACGGAGCCCAGCAGGCCCACCGAGCCCTTGCTGAGTCCCTTCTCGTGACGCGTGCTCTGCTGCTCGACGAGCGGTGCGGTGCTCATGACGCGGTCTCCTTCTCGGTCCGGGCGTGGGCGGGGTCCGTGGCCGGCCGTGGGACCACGACCATCGGGACCGGGACGTGCTTGAGCAGCCGTGCTGCGGTGGTGCCCAGGAAGGTCTGCCGCCCCTGGGCCAGGCGGGACGAGCCGATGAGCAGGAGGCCGCCGGGAGCCCAGTCGACGTCCTGCGCGGCCTTCTCGAGGGTCCGCCCGGAGGCGACCCGCACGGTCACGAGCCCGGTCCGGCGGGCCTCGGCCGCTGCGGCCTCCAGGTGCTCCTCGACGCGCCGGCGGGCCTGCTCGGTGGCGCCCGGGTCCGCGGCCTCGCCCTCGAGGAACGAGAGGAGCTCCAACTCCAGGCCGGAGCGCTCGACCGCCTCGGCGGCCTCCCGGATGACCTGGTGCGCCCCGGGGCGGGTGCCCACGGCGGCGTAGACCCGGGTCAGCGGCTCGTCCCCGGGATACCGGCGCGGGGCGAGCGCCACGGGGACCGGCGAGCTGTGCAGCAGCGCGTTCACCACCGAGCCCAGGGTGAAGCGGCCGCCGCCCGTCCCGGCGCCGACCACGATCATCGCGGCCCCCAGCTCGGTGGCGGCCTCGACCAGGCCGGTGGGCACGGACCGTGTCTCCCGCACGTGGGTGCGGGCCGTGATCCCCTCGGGCACCAGGGCGGCGGCCTCGCGCAGCCACTGGTGGGCCTGCCGGCGGAGCACGGAAGAGATGTCCCCCACCGGCGGGTAGACCTGCTGGTACGGGTCGTCCGCGCGCAGCACCAGGACGATCTCGAGCTCGGCGCCCACGTCGCGCGCGAGCGCGGCGCCCAGCCGCACGGCGTCCCGGCTGCGCCGGTCGCCGCTGTAGCCGACCGCGTAGCGCGGCACCCCGGCGGTGGTCATCGCTCCGCGCCCGTCAGCGAGCCGGCGCCGAGGACCTCGGCCGCGGCGAGCCGGCCCTGCCGCAGGGCGCCGTCGACGTGCTGGTAGCCCTCGGCCGCGAGGTCGGAGCAGGCCCAGCGGATCGGGCCCACCGGGGTGCGCTGGTGGGCGCCGTAGCGGTGCAGGCCGCCGAGGTCGTAGCTGGCGGCGTAGGCGCCGCGGGTCCACTCCTCGGAGCCGAAGTCGGACTCGTAGTAGACCACCGGGTGCAGGGCCTCCTCCCCCAGGTAGTGGGAGAGGGACTCGAGGATCAGCCGGCGGCGCTCCTCGGCGGGCAGGCCGAAGAGCTCGTCGGCCCGCTCGTCCGAGACGAAGCCGACCAGGGTGCCGCGCGGGTCCCCGTGGTTGGTGTTGTCGTAGACCTCCTGGGAGAGCTCGTGGGCGCCGAAGCCGGTGCCGGAGAGGCCCTTGTCCCGCCAGAAGGGCGTCTCGTAGACGGCGTGCACCTTGATCACGAGGCCCAGCGACTGGTGCTGGTGCATCTGGTGCTGCAGCCGCGGCAGGGGCGGCTCGAAGGAGATCCGGGAGTAGAGGTTGGGCGGGACGGCCACGACCACGTCCTCCGCCCGCACCGTGAGCCGGTCGGACCACACGGTCACCGGGGTGCCCGGGACGTGCTCGGCGTAGGTCCCGCCGTCACCGGCCCAGCGGATCGTGCGCACCGGGGTGTCCAGGAAGACGACGTCCTCGCCCAGCTCCGCCGCCATGGTCTCCGAGACGGACTGCATGCCGCCGACCACGCGCCGGTCGAGGATGAAGTCCTCGTCCACGAGGTTCGAGAAGGACCCGGCGGAGGCGGCCATGAGCACGGCCTGCAGCGCGGAGAACGCGTGCGCGGGCTTGGTGAGCATCCCGCCGGCCACGAAGATCCCGATGTTGCTGCAGGCGGCCTCGTCGTCGGAGTGCTGCCGCAGCCAGTGGTGGAAGGAGATGGTGTCCAGCTCCCGGGCCGCCGGGTGCGCCCACGGCTCGGTGGCGCCGATCTCGGCCACGAGCCCGTCCAGGAGCCCGACGAGCTTCTCCATCTCGGCGATCGTGGACTCCCCCGCCGGGAACATCGAGCCGGTGTAGGTGTGGCGGGTCCCGTCCGGCGCCAGGTAGACGGACTCGCCCTCGCGGTGGCGCTGGAAGGTCTCCAGGCCGAGCTCGTCGACCAGCGCCAGCAGCTCGGTCTGGTCGGGGGAGATCCACTGCCCGCCGATCTCCAGGAACGCGCCGTCCACGGTCTTCGACCAGGTCCGCCCGCCCACGCGGTCGCGGGCCTCGAGGACCGCCACGGTCCGCCCGGCGGCCACGAGCGTGCGGGCGGCCATGAGCCCGGCGGGGCCGGCCCCCACGACGACGACGTCGCGCTCGATCGCGGTCTCGCTGCCCAGGGTGCGTTGATCGGTCACTGTGCTCTCCTTCACACTAAAATGAATTAGATTCATTAAATGGGCTCCGACCCGTGCTCGTCAAGAGCCGTCACCAACTCGTTGCACCTAGACTCAGGAGGAAGCGCCACATGCCCCGACCGCAGGAGGATCTGCTCATGGCTCCCGTCGGCCCAGCCCCTCGGCGTCGCGGTCGCCCGCGCCATCCGGTGCTCTCCGAGGAGCGGATCACCAAGGCCGCGATCAAGATCGTGGCCACCCGGGGCTACCGGCACCTGACGATGACCGAGCTCGCGCGGGAGCTGAAGGTCTCCACCTCGGCCCTGTACAACCACACGCCGTCGAAGCGCGAGGTGCTGATCCGGGTCCAGGACGCGATCAACCAGGGCATCGACTGCTCCGCCTTCGGCACCGTCCCGTGGGACCAGGCCCTCAAGAGCTGGGCGCGGTCCTACCGGGACTGCTACGCCCAGCACACGGCCATGATCCCGATCATGGCCGTCCAGCCGGTCGCCGACTCACCGCACACCCTGCAGATGTACGAGACCGTGGCCTCCGGGCTCGCGGACGCGGGCTGGGAGCGCGCCAGCATCGTGGACGTGATCGTCTCGATCGAGTCGCTCGTCTTCGGCGCCGCGTACGACGCGACGGCGCCCGCCGACATCTTCGACCCCGGGGAGCGCGCGGACCTCGCTCCGGTGTTCGCCGACGCCGTGCAGGCGCGGCCGGCGGACGCCACCGCCGCGGCGGACGCGGCCTTCGACGCGGCCCTCACCGCCATGCTGGAGGGCTTCCGGCTGCGCCTGGCGGCCGCCCGGGACCGGGCCGGCCGGCAGGACGGATCCGCCGGTCAGGACTGAGCCCCGGCCGCGCCGGCTCAGGCGTCCAGGGCGTGCATCACGTGCTTGACCTGGGTGTACTCCTCGACCGAGTAGAGCGAGAGGTCCTTGCCGTAGCCGGAGTCCTTGAACCCGCCGTGCGGCATCTCGGAGACCAGCATGACGTGGGTGTTGACCCATACGCACCCGAACTCGAGCTCGCGGGAGACCCGCATGGCCGTGCCGTGGTCGGTGGTCCACACGCTCGAGGCGAGGGCGTAGTCGACGTCGTTGGCCAGCTCGAGCGCCTCCTCCTCCGTGGCGAAGGGCTGCACGGTGAGCACCGGGCCGAAGGTCTCCTCCTGGACGAGGGCGTCGTCCTGGCGCACCCCGGACACCACGGTGGGCTCGAAGAAGTAGCCGGGGGAGCCCGCCACCGGCTTCCCGCCGGTGACCACGCTCGCGTGCTCGGGCAGCTCGGCGAGCTTGCGGCACACGTCCTCGAAGTGGCGGGCGTTGTTGAGCGGGCCGTAGAAGTTCTTGGACTCGTCCGGGTCGCCCGTCACGATGTCCCGGGCGGCCGCGGCGAGCAGGCGCACGAACTCGTCGTGGGCGCTGTCCTGGACCAGGACGCGCGTCACCGCGGTGCAGTCCTGGCCGGCGTTGAAGGTGCCGAACTCCACGAGCGCCTTCGCCGCGGCGGGCAGGTCGGCGTCCGCGAAGACGACCGCCGGCGCCTTGCCGCCCAGCTCCAGGTGCCCGCGCGTCAGGTTCTGCGCTGCGGCGAGGGCCACGGCACGGCCGGCACGGACGGACCCGGTGATCGAGACCATGGCCGGGGTCCGGTGCCCGGTCATGAGCGCGCCCGTGGAGCCGTCCCCGAGCAGCACGTTGACCACGCCGGCCGGGAAGATCCCGTCGATGAGCCGGGCCAGGGCGAGGGTGGACTCGGGAGTGGTGTCCGAGGGCTTGAGGACCACCGTGTTGCCGGCGGCCAGCGCGGGGCCGAGCTTCCAGATCGCCATCAGCAGCGGGTAGTTCCACGGCGTCACCTGCGCCACGACGCCGACCGGCTCGCGCCGCACGTAGGAGGTGTGCCCGCCCAGGTACTCCGCCGCGGCCTTGCCCTCGAGGGTCCGGGCGGCGCCGGCGAAGAAGCGCAGGTTGTCGGCGCCGGCGGCGACCTCCTCGTCGGCGATCATCTGCCGCGGCTGGCCGGTGTTGCGGTACTGGGCCTCGACGAGCTCGTCGCTGTGCGCCTCGAGCGCGTCCGCGAGCCGGAGCAGCAGGAGCTGCCGCTCGCTCGGCGTGGTGCGCTTCCAGCTCCGGAACGCCGCGCGGGCGGCGGCGAAGGCCCGGTCCACGTCCGTGGCGTCGGAGACCGGGGAGACGGCGACCGTGGTGCCGGTGGTGGGGTCGACCACGTCGATCCGGCCGGTGCCGTGGGCGTCGACGAAGGCGCCGTCGACGTAGTTCTGCAGGACGTCGCTCATGGTGGTTCCTCTCTGCGGGCGAGAACGCGGTGCCTGCCACTCTAAATGATCACTGTTCATTTTAGTAGGGTCCGGTGTGACCGGGACCACCGACGACGGCGGACCCCCGCGCCCGAGGATGCTCGGTCGCGGGGGTCCGCCGCTGCGTGGGACTGCCGGGGGATCAGGCCTTCTGCACGGTGATCGACCACTCGGCCGCACCGCGCTTGCTGAACTGCGTGACGGGGTAGCCGTTCTCGGCCGCCCAGCGCGGGATGGCCTCGGTGCCCTGCGTGCAGTCGAAGTTGATGACGAGCTCGTCGCCGGCGGGCATCTCGGCCATCGCGGCCTTCGCCTCGACCACGGGGAACGGGCAGACGAGACCGTCGGTCTCGAGGATGTGCTGTGCCATGTGCGGTGCCTCCTGGGGTTGGGGGTCGGTCGGGATCAGACGCCGGCCGGGACGCGGCCCGGGGCGGCGGACTTCTTGCGGGGGGCGATGAAGAGCTTGGCGGCCGCGCCGGTGCCGAGGATCATGACGGCGAAGCTGACCCAGCCCTGCCACTCGAACGCGGCGGTGGCGACCAGGGCGTTGCCGATGGTGCACCCTCCGGCCCACGCCGCACCGACGCCCATGAGGGCGCCGCCGCCGATGGAGCGCACGATCGTCTGCGCGTCGGGGACGCGGATCTTGAACTCGCCCGAGCCCTTGGCCGCGATGAACGAGCCGATCAGGATGCCCAGGACCAGGAACACGCCCCAGTCGACGAGCTCGACGTCGCCCGTGGCCAGGTAGCTCGTGATGTTGGCGGACGGGGTGGTGATGCCGAGACCCGACTCGCGGCCGGTGGCCCAGCTGGCGGGCCACGCGATGATCGCGATGAGGCCGATCACCACGGCGGTCGCGAACGGGTTCCACGCCTTCTCGAACAGCAGGTGGTTCAGGCCGGTCTTCTCCGGCGGGAGCGTGGCCATCTTCATCCGCGGCTTGGTGAGGTGGTGGCGGGCCCACACTCCGGCGACGCCGACCAGGGCGAGCACGAGCACCCACGGGGAGATGCCGAGGGTCTCGTGGATCGAGCCCTGGGTCCCGACCGTGACGCCGCGCATGGTCTCGGTGGTCCCGGCCAGCGGGCCGTACTTGGAGATGGTCGCGAACAGCGCGTAGAAGATGAGCGCGAACCAGGAGCCGACGAGACCCTCGGAGGCGCGGTAGTAGGTGCCGGTGGCGCAGCCGCCGGCGAGGACGATGCCGAAGCCGAAGACGAAGCCGCCGACGATCGTGGCCAGCCACGGGAAGGCCGAGGCCTCGAGGGTGATGACGCCGAGGGCATTCAGCACCCAGATGCCGACCGCCTGGACGGCGATGGCCACGAAGAAGGCGGACAGCCACCACGTGTTCTTCGCGATCCAGACGTCGCGGAACGCGCCGGTGACGCAGAAACGGCCGCGCTGGAGAACGAACCCGAGGGCGGCGCCGATGATGAGACCTGAGATGAGCACCTGAGGACCATATATTTTCCGGGACAAGCATTTCCAAGACCTCGTCATGCGCCGTAGCATAGTGATGCAGGACTCACCGCATTGTGACGCTCCATGGCCTCGCCGCCCGGCGCGGACGGGAGGGCGTCCGGACGGAGCGCAGATGAGACGACCCCGGCCCGACGTCCCCGGCCCCGGCCAGGAGTCCGTGTGGGACTATCCGCGGCCGCCCCGGACGGAGCCCGCCCGGGAGCACGTGGAGGTGTGGCTGGGCGGCGAGCGCATCGCCTCCACCACGGCCGCGCTGCGGGTGCTCGAGACCAGCCACCCGCCCACCTACTACCTGCCCCGCGATGCCTTTGCCGAGGGCAGCCTGGTCCCGTGCGAGGAGAGCTCGTGGTGCGAGTGGAAGGGTGCGGCGGCGTACTTCGACGTCCGGGGCGGGGACCGCACCGCTTTACGGGCGGCCTGGGCCTACCCCTCCCCCGCGCCCGGCTTCGAGTCCCTGCGCGGGCACGTGGCCCTGATGCCCGGACTGATGGACCGGTGCCTCGTCGCCGGGGAGCAGGTGCCCCCGCAGGAGGGCGGGTTCTACGGAGGCTGGATCACCTCGCGGGTGGTGGGCCCGTTCAAGGGCGCTCCGGGTACCCGGGGCTGGTGAGCCCCGGGTACCCGCCGGCCGGGGCGTCGGACTCCTCGGCGGGCTCCTCGTAGGGGCGCAGCCGGATGAGGGCCAGGGCCGCGAGGGCGACGACCACCGCCACGCCGAGGTAGAGCTGCGTGGGGGTCCAGCCGGTGTCCAGCAGCGCGCCGACCGCGATCGGGGCCAGGATCGCCCCGGCGCGCCCGACCCCGATGCCCCAGCCCACGCCGGTGGTCCGGATGCCGGGCTCGTAGGTCATGGGCGCCACGGTGTAGAGCCCGGCGATGCAGCCGTTGATGAGCATGCCGACCACCACGCCGCTGGAGAACGCCAGCAGGGGCACGGACGTGGTGGTGATGAACAGCACGAGGGTCACGGCGGAGAGCACCGTGAAGGCCATCAAGGTCAGCCGCTCGTCCCACTTGGTGGTCAGCGCCCCGTAGAGCAGGGACCCGAAGGTGCCGCCCATCGTGAGCATGAGCCCGCCGATGATGCCCTGCTGCTCGGTCATCCCGGTCTCCACGAGGAGCCGGGGCGTCCAGGAGTTCGCGAAGTAGAAGCCGAACATGATGACGAAGAAGGCCGCCCACAGCAGGAGGGTCGCGGTGCGGTAGCGGCCGCTGAGCAGCAGGCCCACGCTGCTCCGCCGCTCGCCGGCACCGGCCGGGACGGGGCCGAGCTCGACCTCCCCCTCGAGGCGCAGGCGCCGGGCGATGCGGTCGAGCTTCTGCACGGCGCCAGCGGGCCGCCGGGTGCGGAGGTAGTCCACGGACTCGGGCAGCACGGCCAGCACGAGCGCGATCGCCACGAGGGTGAGCAAGCCGCCGGTGAGGAACACGGAGCGCCAGCCGAAGGCGGGGATCAGCTGGGTCGCGCCCATGCCGCCGAGGGTGGCGCCCACGCCGTAGCCCGCGGTGAAGATGCTCACGGCCATGCCGCGGTGGCGGGCGCTGGCGTACTCGCTGGTGATCACCGTGGCGGAGGCGAGGATGCCGCCCACGCCCAGGCCGGTGACGACGCGCCACAGCCCGAGCTCGAGCACGGACCCGGCCGTGGTGGACAGGAACAGGCCGAGGGCGTTGACGGCGAGGGCCAGCACGAGGATCCTCCGCCGGCCGTACCGGTCCGCGAAGGGCCCGAGGACGAGGGAGCCCACGGCCATGCCGATGAGCCCGGCGCTGAGCAGCCAGCCCAGCTGGGAGCCGGAGAGCCCGAACTCCTCGGTCACGGAGGTGGCCGTGAACGCCATGGCGAGCACGTCGTAGCCGTCGAGGGCGTTGAGGAACGTGGTCACCGCGATGATGAGCCACTGGTACGACGACATCCTGGATGCGTCGATCTGGTGTCGGATGTCCATGGGGAGCCTCTCAGGGGACGTCGATGGTGAGGACGGCGGCCGGGCGCTCGCCGGGATCGGCCGCCGGTGCGGCGGAGACCACCCGCGAGACGCAGCAGCACATGGACGTGCCGGTCTGCTTCTGCCGGTCCGAGTAGAACACGTCGCGGTGGTCGATCCGCCCGGCCAGGCCGAGGACCTTGACCTGGCAGAGCCCGCACTCGCCCTTGCGGCAGTCGGACATCATGTCGAGGCCCTCCCGCTCGAGGGCCTCGAGCAGGGACTCGTCGGGGCCGACGACGGTCTCGGCGCCCAGCCGGGGGACGCGGACCACGAACGGCTCAGCCTCGAACCAGCCGCTGTTGCCGAAGGTCTCGTAGCGCAGGTTCGTGGGGTCCAGCTCCCGCCCGGCCCAGGCGCGGCGCACCGCGTCCATGAGCCGGATGGGGCCGCACATGTAGAGCTCGGCGCCCTCCGGCACGCCGGCCACGAGGGCCGGGACGTCGAGCGGGCCGCCCTCGTCGTCGACGTGCGCCTCGAGCCGCTCCCCGTGCAGGGCGCGCAGGTCGTCGAGGTAGGCCATGGCGGCGCGGGAGCGGGCGACGTAGACGAGACGGTAGTCCGCGCCGAGCCGGCGCAGCAGCGCCGCCATCCCGGCGATCGCGGTGATGCCGATGCCGCCTGCCAGCAGGACGTAGGACGGGGCCCCCACGCGCAGCGGGAAGTTCTGCAGCGGCTGGGTGATCTCGAGGACCCGCCCGGGCTCGAGGCCGTGCATGAACACGGAGCCGCCGCGGGAGGTGGGGGTGCGGAAGACGCTGACGGCGAGCTGCGCGCCGTCGTCGTCGGCGTCGACCACGGAGTAGGAGCGCACCTGCTGCTCGCCGTGGACGAGGACGCGGACGTCCACGTGCTCGCCCGGCCGCACCGGGCAGGGCTGGTCGGGACGCAGGACGACGCGCCGGATGCCGGCGGCGACGTCCTCGACGGCGACGACGGCGGCGCGCTGCCAGACCTCGTGCTGGGAATCGGCCACGGCCCCTCCTCAGGCCCCGGTGGGAGCGGTCGGGGCGGCGGTGGGGCGGCCCTCGGCCTCGAGCGCCCGCTCGAGGAGGCGGCGCACCCACATCCCGCCCATGTCGATGTTGAGGTTGTAGAACTCGTGCTCGGGGTTGGCGTCGATGGCCGCCTGCTGGGCCTGCAGCATGGCCTCGTCCTCGCCGAACACCCCGTGCACGCCGTTGCGCAGCTCGGTGGTGATGAGCTGGCTCTCCAGGCGGTAGTTGCGCATGAAGGCCCAGAAGTAGTGGCAGGAGCGGTCCGTCTCCGGGGTGATCGTGTTCATCACGTAGCCGTTGACCCCGCGGGAGCGGTCCCCCTCCGGGGCCCCGGTCCCGGCCTCGGCGACGCCGACGTCGATGCAGATGGTGGAGGGGAAGGTGTAGTGGATGATCTGCCAGCGGTCCACCTTGCCCTCGAAGCCCGGGAACTTGTCCCGCATGTTCTTGAGCCAGAAGGGCGGGGCGTCGATGTTGCGCATCCAGCGGGTCACGGTCACGGAGCGCTCGTCGTGGGTGGTCTCGAACTCCGACTCGGACAGCTCGTCCTGGCCGATGCTGGAGGAGTGCACGAACTCCTCGTGGGTGAGGTCCATGAGGTTGTCCAGGACGAGCTGGTAGTTGCAGGGGGCGTGGATGGTCTCGCCGTCGCCGGCCCACTCCGGGCTGTCCATCTGGTGCATGTCGGGCAGCAGGGCGGGGTCCGCCCGCGTGGGGTCGCCGAGCCAGACCCACACGTAGCGGTAGCGCTCGAGCACCGGGTAGGAGGGCACGGTGGCGGAGGGGTTCAGCGTCTCCTGGGCGGGCATCGAGGTGCACCGCCCCGCGGCGTTGTAGCGCAGCCCGTGGTACGGGCACTGGATCTCGTCGCGGCCCACGAGCCGGCCCTGGGACAGCGGGGCGAGCCGGTGCCAGCAGGCGTCCGCCAGGGCCACGGGACGGCCGTCCTCGGTCCGGTACAGGGCCAGCGGACGTCCCGCCACGGTGCGGGAGAGGATGCCCTTGGCGGTGATCTCGTGGTCCCACCCGGCCACGTACCAGGCGTCGAGCGGGTGGGACAGGAGCTTGGCGGTGGAGGTGGTCCTCGTGGCGGCGACGGTCATGGTGCGGTCCTCTGCTGGGCGGTCCGGGGCGAGCACGATCCACTCACTATCTCCATAGATAGTCCGTGGCGCAGGACACACAATACCTATGCCCATAGTGAGTGGCAAGGGTGACGGGCACGGCTCCCGGCTAGGCTCAGCAGGACGACCCCTGCTGCGACGGAAGGAACCGCCCGTGAGCCTCCGCTCGGCCCTGCTGGCACTGCTCTCCTCGGGGCCGCTGACGGGCTACGACGTGGTCAAGCAGTTCAGCTCCTCCGTGGGCCACGTGTGGCACGCCCCCGACTCGCAGATCTACCCGGAGCTGCGCAAGATGCACGCGGAGGGGCTGCTCACGAGCCGCCCCGTCCCGTGGGGCTCGCGCGGGGCCACCAAGACGGAGTACTCGATCACGCCCGAGGGCGAGCGCGCCCTGCGGCAGTGGCAGGACCAGCCGCTCGGCTACGTCCGGGAGCGGGACCCCGCCCACCTGCGGGCCGCCTACTTCGAGTGGGCCTCCCCCGGCGCTGCGGCCGCGCAGCTGCACGCCCACATCGAGCACTACCGGGACCAGCGCGCGCAGGCCCTCCAGCAGATCAGGGCGCTCCAGGACCGCACGAGCCCCACGCTGGCGCGCCGCCTGTCGGCCAACCCCGAGGAGCAGTGGGAGCGGATCACCCGGTTCAAGGTCTTCGCCTACGAGGGACAGGTGGCCCGCGCCGACCAGGAGATCGCCTGGGCCGAGCGCGGCCTGCGGCTGCTCGAGGAGCTGGGCGAGCTGGGCGGGTCCGGGGAGCCCGGCACCGCCTGAGGTCCGGCGGGCCACCGGGCCCCGGGCCGCCCCGGGTCGTGGGGTCCAGGACCGCCCGGGTCGCCGCGTGACGCACCCGCGCCGCGGCCGGCACCGTTCCGGGTCCCGTTCCCGCCCGGCGCACCGGCCGGTGCGTAGGCTGGGCGGACCCCCCTGCCCCCGGCCCCAGGACAGACCATGACCCGTTCGCCGCTGCCCCGCCCCCTCGTCCCGGCCCTGTGCGCCGCGCTCCTCCTGACCGGCTGCGCCCAGGGCGCCGGCAGCGGCTCGGCGGCGACACCGGCGGCGGATGCGTCGCCGTCGTCGGCCGCCCCCTCCCCGACCCCCGTGCCCGAGGAGCCCGCAGAGCTGATCGGCGGGGGCACCGAGGTGTTCCCCGACCGGCGGATGGTCGCCCTGTACGGCCGCCCCGGGACGCCGGCGCTGGGCGTGCTCGGGGAGCAGGGCCCCGAGGAGTCGGCCGTCCGGGCCAAGGAGCTCGCCGCCCAGTACGAGCCCTTCAGCGAGGTGCCGGTGGTCCCCGCGTTCGAGATCATCGCGACCACGGCCTCCGCGGGCCCCGGTGAGGACGGGGACTACTCCGAGGAGCTCCCGGTCGAGGAGCTGCGCCCGTACGTGGAGGCCGCGGCGGAGCACGGCGTCTACGTGGTGCTGGACCTCCAGCCCGGCCGGCAGGACTTCCTGAGCCAGGCGCAGCAGTACCAGGAGCTGCTCGAGCTCCCCAACGTGGGCCTGGCCCTGGACCCGGAGTGGCGGCTGGGACCGGACCAGGTGCACATGGTGCAGATCGGCTCGGTGGACGCCGCGGAGATCAACGCGACCACGGCGTGGCTCGCCGGCCTGACCCGGGACAACGACCTGCCGCAGAAGGTGGTGGTCCTGCACCAGTTCGCGGAGTCGATGATCACGAACCGCCACCTCGTGGACGCCTCCCGCCCGGAGCTCGCACTGGTCCTGCACGCCGACGGCCACGGCACCCCGGAGCTGAAGACAGGGACGTGGGAGCGGCTGCAGCAGGGCCTGCCGGAGGGGATCCGGATGGCGTGGAAGAACTTCTACGACGAGGACACGCCCACCTTCACGCCGGAGGAGACGTCCGCGATCGAGCCGCAGCCATGGTTCGTCTCCTACCAGTGAGCCCTGCCGGCCCGGGATCCTCGCGCCTACGATGAGGACGGGCGGCCCGGCAGCCCGCCGGACCGGCAACCAAGGAGGACCCCACGAAGGCACTCGTCTACCATGGACCGGGCCGCAAGGCCTGGGAGGAGGTCCCGGACCCGACCCTCCAGGACCCCACCGACGTCATCGCGAAGGTCGACACGACCACCATCTGCGGCACCGACCTGCACATCCTCAAGGGCGACGTCCCCGCGGTCGTCGACGGCCGGGTCATCGGCCACGAGGCGGTCGGCACGATCACCGAGGTCGGGGACGCCGTGACCGGGCTGGAGCCCGGCGACCGGATCATCATCCCCGCGGTCACCAACTGCGGGAAGTGCTCCTACTGCAGGAACAACCAGCCCTCCCACTGCCAGACCCTGGGCGGCGTCGGATGGGTGTTCGGGCACCTCATCGACGGCACGCAGGCCGAGTACGTGCGCGTGCCGTTCGCGGAGACCTCCGTGCACAAGGTCCCGGAGGGCCTCGACGACGAGGACGTCCTGTTCCTGACCGACGCCCTGCCCACGGGCTTCGGGATCGGCATCCTCAACGGCAACACGAAGCCCGGCGACACGGTCGCGATCGTGGGCGCGGGGCCGGTGGGCCTGGGCGCGGTCATGACGGCGAACCTCTGCGGCGCCGGGCGCGTCATCACCGTGGACCTCGACGAGCACCGGATGGACAAGGCCCTCGAGCTCGGGGCCACGGACAAGGTCAACGCCGGGGACCCGGACGCCGTCGAGCGGATCAGGGCGCTGTCCCCGGACGGTCTCGGCGTGGACGTGGCCATCGAGGCCGTGGGCGTGCCCCAGACCTTCCGGACCTGCCTGGACGTGGTCCGGCCCTACGGCACCGTGGCCAACGCCGGCGTGCACGGCAAGCCGGTGGAGCTGCCCCTGGACAAAATGTGGATCTCCAACGTGCGGATCAACATGGGCCTGGTCGACTGCCGCACCGTGGGCAACCTGCTCAACATGGTCCGCTCCGGCCGGCTGGACGCGAAGGCGATGGCCACCCACCGCTTCACCATGTCCCGGATGGAGGAGGCCTACGAGCTGTTCGGCAACGCCGCGCAGCACCGGGCGTTGAAGGTGGTGATCACGGCGGACTGAGCAGCCGGCCCGGCGCTTGCTAGCGTGTGGCCGTGCGGACCGACAGACTCCAGAGCCCCCGGCAGCGCAGGACCATCGACCGGCTGGCCCGGTGGCTCGTCCGCGCCCACGGGACCGAGCCGGGATGGGACGCGCTCGTGCTGGACGTCCTGAGCGTGGGCCGGGACCTGCGCCTGCAGGTGCGGGAGGTCCGCGGCGACCGCACGACCCGCCGCCCCGTGGACGCCGAGGGCCTGCGCAGCACCCCGCGCCGGCTGGCCCGGGCCCTCCAGGAGGACTACGCCGATCTCGTGGACGGGTCGTGGCTGTCCGCCACGCTGATCGTCACCGTGGCCGGGCGGCGCTGGCAGCGCCCCGGCGTGGAGCTGGTGCTCAACTACGACGACGACCCCGCCCTCCCGGCGCACGCCCCGCACCCGGTCGCCGCGGAGGACTGGCGCCGGCACCTCGGGCGCTACCGGAGGATGGACCGCAGGATCCCGGCCTGGCTGCGCGAGCGCCTGACCGCGGCCGGCCTCGACGTCCCGGAGCGCTGAGCGGCCGCTGTTCGCCCTGGGGGGAACGCCCCTTCCGAGGCGCCCCGCCTGTTCCCTCAGCATGCTGAGGGGTCTACGCTGGTAGCACCTGTTCACCGACCGGAGGGAGAGCCCATGGGACTCGGAGACAAGTTGAGCAACGCCGCGGAGAAGGCGAGCGGCACCGCTAAGGAGAAGGTCGGCGACGCCACCGACAACCGCGACCTCCAGGCCGAGGGCCAGGCGGACAAGCTGTCCGGCAGCGCCAAGCAGGCCGGCGAGAACGTCAAGGACGCGGGCAAGAACTTCAAGGACGGAATGTAGCAGCACGGTTCAGCCGTCGAACCACCCGGAGGGCCCCGGTGTCACAGTCGACACCGGGGCCCTTCGCCGTGCTCCGCCTCCCCCCGCCGCCGCGAGGGGTCGCGTTCTGCCTCCTGCCACCGCGAGGGGTCGCGTCCTGTCGGAACGCGCCGCTCGTACGGACAGAACACGACCCGTTAGCGCGCGGGACGGCCGCCCGCCGCTCTCGGGGCCCTCGAGGCCGGGGATGTCGCAGGCGGGCCGGTCAGGTGAGGTCGCTGATCAGCCGCGCCAGGATGTCGTTCATCGCCAGCAGCCCGATGAGCTCGTTGCCCTGGACCACCACCAGGCGGTTGAGCCGGAAGCGGGTCATCAGCGCCGCGGCCTGGTTCACGGACAGGTCCTCGCCGACCGTGACCACCGGCTTGACCGCGGCGTCGTAGACGTTGAGGAGGTCCACGTCCCCCTCCTCCGCCACGATGGCCTGCAGCAGCTCGCTGTAGCTGAGCAACCCGTAGCCGTCGTGGGGGTGCTGCGGCTCCACCACCAGGCTCTTGACCTGGCGGGTGCTCATGGTCGACAGCGCCTCCCGCAGGGTGCTGTAGGGGGAGATGGTGATGACGTCGCGCACCATGACGTCCTTGACGGTCAGCACGGGGTTCCTCCTGGGAATCTCGGACGGAGCTCGATCGGGGTTCGGACGGGCGTCGGGTCAGGCGCCCTCGCGGCGCATGTGCTCCTCGAACCGGGCGA
Organism: Kocuria sp. CPCC 205263; assembly: GCF_040981075.1. NCBI lineage: Bacteria > Bacillati > Actinomycetota > Actinomycetes > Micrococcales > Micrococcaceae > Kocuria > Kocuria sp. CPCC 205263. Next base: position 170,873 of record NZ_JAVKPV010000007.1, read on the forward strand.
CCTGCTGCATGTCGATGCCCGTGAGGTGGTCGATGGGGATGCTGAAGGCGATGCCGCGGGAGCCGCCGCCGCCGTCGACGAGCAGGTCGTGCATCACCTTGAGGATGGGCGTGGCCAGGTGCGTGCCCACGACCATCAGGAGCACGGTCTGGGCGCCCTCGAACGTCAGGCCGAAGAAGGTGCGCTTGGTCTCGCCCCCGATGCCCTTGCCCGGGAGGATGGTCACCCCCGTGGCCCCGGCGTGCTGGGCCTGCTCGATGACGGTGTCCTCGAGCTCGTCGGGGGCGATGACCACCACGGCGGTGAACTTCATGTCGGCTCCTTCTGCAGGCGGGGGATCCTCTCCAGGATCATGGCGTACCCGAGCACCGAGATGATCGGGAAGATGGATGCGAAGGCGATCAGGCCGAAGCCATCGATCAGCACGTCCCGGCCCTCGATCGCGCCCGCGAGCCCGATGCCGAGGGCGGTCACGAGGGGCACGGTGACCTCCGAGGTGGTGACGCCGCCGAGGTCGAAGGCGAGGGCCACGATGTGCTTCGGCGCCAGCAGGACCAGGACGATGACCACGGCGTAGGCAGCCATGATCACGTAGTGCAACGGTGCTCCCACGAGGATGCGGTACACGCCCAGGGTGATGCCGACCGCCACGCCGACGGCCACGACGAGCCGGATGGCGGAACCGCTGATCCGGCCCGGCGAGGCCGCCTCGGCCTGCTCGCCGATGGCCACCAGGGCCGGCTCGGCCATGGTCGTGGCGAAGCCGATGAGCAGGGCGAAGAGCAGGATGAGGGCGGGCGCTCCGCGCTCGATCAGCTGCTCCGCCATGATCGTCCCGATGGGGAAGAGCCCCATCTTGAGGCCGACGACGAACGCGTACAGCCCTACGAGGACCATCACGAAGCCCACGGCCACGCGCAGCGGGTGGGCCACGCCGCGCCGCAGCACCACGTACTGGAAGAACAGGACCACGAGCACCATGGGCAGCACGTCCCGGACCATCTCCGCGAGCCCCAGGACGTGCTCCAGGGCCCAGTGCACCGGGGCGCCCCCGGACCCGGCGGCGCCGACGGCCTCGGCGTCGCCGAACGTGTAGACCCAGATCCCGTACAGCTGCACGCCGATCATCGGCACCATGACGCACAGGGCCACGAGGCCGAAGCCGTCCGAGAGCGCGCTGCGGCCCCGGATCGAGTTGGCGAGACCGATCCCGATGGCGGCGATGAGGGGCACAGTGACGATGTTCGTGGTGACGCCGCCGGAGTCGTAGGCGAGGCCCACGATCTCCGGCGGGGCGACGTACGTGGCGACGAGGACGAGCACGTAGCCGGGCAGCAGCAGCCTCTGCACCGCCCAGCCCCGCAGGATGCGCAGGATGCCGAGGACGAGCACCGCGCCCACGGACACGGCGATGACGAGGCGCAGCACGAGGGCGCTGATCCGTCCCTCGCTGACGAGCTCGGCCTGCTCGGCCACGGCGATCAGCGCGGGCTCGGCGACCACGGCGGCGAAGCCGATGGCGAAGCCGAACGGGAGCAGAAGCCCCAGGGCGCCGCGGCGGGCGAACTGGTTGGCCAGGTTCTTGCCGACCGGGAACACGCTGAGGTCGAGGCCCTGCAGGAACAGGGCGATGCCGACGCCCACGACCAGCAGCCCGGCGACGAGCCGCAGGGGCTGCTCCGGAACGTCCCGGAACACGGCCAGCTGGAACACCACGACCACCACCACGATGGGCAGCAGACTCCGCAGGGCCTTCAGGAACTCCCGGGAGAAGTGCGTGAGGTGCTCCATGGGCGCTGCCGGACCTCCTCCGGGGGAGCCGCGGGCGAGGTGTCTCCCGCCAGTCTGTCGCGGCCGGCCCGGGGCCGTCTACCGGGTGCTGTCCGCTGCGTCGTCGCCGGACTCGACGCCGGCGAGCTCCTCCTGGGAGCCGTGCCCGGTGCGCGCCCGGGTGCGGGCGTCGACGGCCAGCAGGGCGAGGACGACGACGCAGCCGGCCGCCGCCGCGAGCAGCTGGACCCACCAGTCCCCCTCGGGGGAGAGCAGCGTGCGGTCCTCGAGCTGCCAGGGCCACAGCGTGCGCAGGGCGCCGAGCATGAGCCCGGTGAGCGCCAGCATGGTGACGCGGTGGTGGTGGTCGAGGAGCCACTGCAGGCCCTTGACGATGACCACCATGCCCAGGACCGCCCCGAGGAAGAACAGGGACAGGTAGCCGAGGTCGAGCTCGTCGACGGCCCGCAGCGTCGGCTGGTAGAGCCCGATCGTCAGGAGTAGGAAGGAGCCGGAGAGCCCGGGGAGCAGCAGCGCGGACACCGCGACCATGGCCGCGAGCACGATGAGCAGCGGCGCGGGGGCCACCGTGGTGGGCGGGACGGACACGAGCACGAACGCGAGCACGGCCGCGAGCGCCACGACGGCGGCGTCCCGGGCCCGCAGGGCCCCGCCCGCCAGGCGGAGGGGCACCCCGATGGAGGCCAGGACCATGCCGAAGAACAGCGCCCGCATGGTGACGGGGTACTCCTCGACGAGGTGGCTCATGGGCCCGGCCACGGTGAGCAGGGCCGCGACCATGCCGATCACCACGGGCACCACGATCCGCCAGTGGACCCGGGCCAGGTGGTGCCGCACCCCGGCGGCGCGGTCGGGCCCGAGCAGCGCCCGCCTGCCGGCGGAGACCACGTGCCCGGCGGAGTTGATGAGCTCATCGTAGATGCCGACCACGAGGGCCACGGTGCCGCCGCTGACCCCGGGGACGGTCTCGACCACGCCGATGAGCGCGCCGCGCACCACGTTGCCCGGGATGCTGCGGCGGACCTCCCCGCCGGGGGTGGTCGTGGCGGTGGTCGTGGTGGCCGGCGGTGTCGAGGGACGGTCCGGGGGCGACGAGGGCGTCACAGGTGCTCCTGGGCAGGGGAAGAGGGGACGCCTGCCAGGGTACCGGGGCGGGCGCCCGCCCCGGCGGCCCCGGGTGTGCCGCCGGACACGCGTGCGTAGACTGGCCCGACCGCACGAGCCTTCGACCCAGGAGCCCGCCATGAGCCCCGACCACGTCGGTTTCGCCCTGATCCTGCTGGCAGCGCTGTTCCTCGTGGGGAAGTGGTTGCGGGTCCGGGTGCGATGGATCCAGAAGATCTTCCTGCCCAGCTCCATCATCGCGGGCTTCCTCGCCCTGCTCGCCGGCCCCCAGGTCCTGGGCCGGGCCGGGGAGGCCGCCGGGGTCGGCTGGCTCGCGGACGGGGGCGTGTTCACCCCGGAGATCCTCGAGGTCTGGGCCGCCCTGCCCAGCCTGCTCATCAGCGTGGTCTTCGCGACGCTCTTCCTCGGGGCGCCCATCCCCGGTCCGCGGCGCGTCGCCCGGCTCGCCGGCCCGCAGCTGTCGGTGGGTCTCGCCTTCGGCTCCGGCCAGTACGTCGTCGGCCTGCTGCTGGTGATCGCGGTCCTCGGTCCCCTGTTCGGGATCTCCCCCATGGCCGGGGCCCTCATCGAGATCGGCTTCGAGGGCGGCCACGGCACCGCGGCCGGGATGCGCCCCGTGATGGAGGAGCTCGGCTTCGAGGAGGGCGCGGACCTGGCCCTGGGCATGGCCACGATCGGCCTGGTGGGCGGCATCGTCATCGGGATCGCCGTCATCAACTGGGGTGTGCGCACCGGGCGCACCAAGGTGCTCAAGGGCAACGTGGAGCAGTCCGTCGAGGAGCAGAAGGGCCTCTACCGCCGGGACGAGAACATCCCCGCGGCCATGATGACCTCCCGGCCGGCCTCGATCGAGCCGCTGACCCTGCACGTGGCCGTGGTGGGCATCGCGATTCTCATCGGCTACCTCATCCTCACGGCCCTGCAGTGGGTCGAGCAGGCCCTGTGGGCGGACACCGTGGAGCTGCTCGCGTTCGTGCCCCTGTTCCCGCTCGCCATGCTGGGCGGCGTGGTGGTGCAGCTGGTCATGGACTGGCGGGGCATCGGCCACCTGCTGGACCACCAGATGATGCTGCGCATCCAGGGGCTCGCCCTCGACTTCCTGATCCTCGCCGCGATTGCGACCCTGTCCCTCACCGCGATCGCCGCGAACTGGGAGGTCTTCCTGGTCCTGTCCGTCGCCGGCGTCGTCTTCTGCACCGGCTTCCTGCTCCTCTTCGTGCCCAAGGTCATCCCCGACTACTGGCTCGAGCGCGGCATCGCGGACTTCGGCCAGTCCATGGGCGTGACCGCCACCGGCCTCATCCTGATGCGCATCGCCGACCCGCACGACGAGAGCCCGGCGATGGAGGCCTTCGGCTACAAGCAGCTGTTCTTCGAACCGTTCTTCGGCGGCGGGCTGATCACCGCCGCCTCGGTGCCGCTGATCTACCAGTTCGGCCCGTGGCCGTTGCTCGTCGTGATGTCGGTGCTGTTCGTGGTGGCGCTGGTCGGCGGCATGTCCTACCGCCGCCGGCTCGTGGCGGCCGGCTCCGCCGACGCCGTGCACGCCCGGCAGGCCTGACGGGCCATGAGCGACGTCCTCGTGGCCACCGGTCACGGGCAGATGCCCGTCCACGTGGCGGTGCCCGACGGCCCGGGGCCCTGGCCCGGGGTGGTGCTCGTGCACGACTTCACCGGGATGAGCCAGGACCTGCGCCACCAGGCGGACTGGCTGGCGGGCACGGGGTTCCTCGCCGTGGCCCCGGACCTCTTCCACTGGGGCGGCCGACTCCGCTGCCTGCGCACGATTATGAAGGACATCGGCGCCCGCCGGGGACGCACGTTCGACGACGTCGAGGCGGCGCGGTCCTGGCTCACCGCGCGCCCCGACTGCACGGGCCGGATCGGGGTCGTCGGCTTCTGCATGGGCGGCGGCTACGCGCTCGCCCTCGCCGTGGAGCACGGGTTCTCGGCCGCGAGCACGAACTACGGCGGGTGCCCCGAGGGCGCCGAGCAGTGGCTCCCGGACGCCTGCCCCATCGTGGGCAGCTACGGCGGGGCGGACACCACTCCCCTGGGCGCCGACGCCGGCCGCCGCCTGGAGGGCATCCTCACGGAGACCGAGGTGGCGCACGACATCAGGATCTACCCCGGGGTGGGTCACGGCTTCATGAACGACCACGACCCCGAGGACCTCTCGCCGATGCTGCGGGTGCTCGGCCGGTTCAGCCGCACGGCCTACGACGATCCGGCCACCCAGGACGCCCGGCGCCGGATCGTCGCGTTCTTCGACCGGCACCTGCGGGAGCCGGCCGATCCGGACGGAGCGCAGGACTCCGAGGGCTGAGCACCCGGCGCGAGGGCGCGCACGACACGGATGAGGGTGTGCGACGACGAATTCGTGACGTGTTGTTGTTCACGCGCCCGGCCGGGACGGCCGTCACAGAACGCCGCCCTCGAGACCCCTCCGGCAACCGTTGCAGGTTGCCGACCGGACGGGGGTGTGACGAAGGTCAAGACCCGCGGGCCGTTTGTCAAATCGAGGTTGCTGCGCAGGTCACCGCGGACAGTGCACCATGGAAGCACACATGAACGAAGACTTGATGGGAGGTGGCGGAATGACCGCTGCTGAGAAGTGGATGACCGACCTGAGCCAAATCCAGCCCGGTGACCGGCTCGAGATCTGGGACGAGTTCTACGAGAGCTGCGTCGGCACCGTGGGGCAGGTCTCGCACCCCCTGGGCGTCCTGTGGGTCCTGGAGGCCGGCACCGGCGTCCGCCGGCTGTTCTCCTTCGAGGACTGCCGCCTGCGCCCCGCGCCCCTGGCCCTCGCGGCCTGACCGGACACGGTCCACGACGCCCGATCGGGCCGGTTCGCACCGGCGCCCGGTCGGGCGTCGTCGTGCCCTGGGCCTGCCCGGCCGCGCACGGCAGGATGGACCCATGACCATCCTCATCGGCCTGGACATCGGCGGCACCACGACCCACGGCCTGCGGGCCGAGGACGGCCTCCCGGTGCAGGAGGCCGTCGGCGGCAGCGCCAACGTGCAGAACGTCAGCTTCGCCCAGGCCTCCCGCGCCCTGGCCGGCGTCCTCGGTGAGCTGGGCGCCTCCGCCGCGGACGTGGTCGTGGCGGGGGCGGGCGGCGTCGACACGCCCGCGGACGCCGAGGCGCTGCGCGCGCTCATCGCCCCGCACACGGGTGCGGCGCGGATCGTCGTCGTGCACGACACCCGGCTGGTCCTGGCCGCCGGCGGGTGCAGCACCGGCATCGCGGTCATCGCCGGCACCGGCTCCGCCGCCTGGGGCGCCGCCCCGGACGGCCGGGAGGCCCGGGCCGGCGGCTGGGGGCACCTGCTGGGCGACGAGGGCAGCGGCTACTGGCTGGGCCGGGAACTCGTGCGCCGCGCCCTCGCCCGGCTCGACGACGGGCTGCGACCCGACGCCCTGGACCGGGCAGTGCTGGCGCACTGCGGGATTCCCGAGCCCGGTCAGCTCATCGAGCGCTTCCACAGCGGCGCGGACCGCGGGTTCTGGGCCGGGCTCTCCCGGGTCGCCTTCGAGGTCGCGGCGCACGACGACGACGCCCTGCAGCTGGTGGAGCGCGCGGCCGGCGCGCTGGCCGACCTCGCCGCCACCGTGTCCCGGCGGCTGGAACTGACCGGCCCCGTGGTGGTGGGCGGTGGCCTGGCACGGCACCAGCCGATGCTGCGGGACCGGCTGCAGCAGGCCGTCGCGGCCCGCGGTCTCGGGGAGCTGCGGGTGCTCGAGCGCGATCCCGTGCACGGCGCCCTGCGTCTCGGCGAGCGCCGGTGACGGCAGAGCCGCCGGGGAGCTCTACCCTGAACGGGTGACCACCCTCGCTCCCGCCCGCGGCCCCCGGCTGCGCCCGACCCTCTACGTGCTGGCCGCCGTCGTCTCCGTCCAGTTCGGCGGGGCCCTCGCCGCCGTCCTGGTGCCCCTGATCGGGGCGTCCGCCACGGTGACCATGCGGCTGCTCATCAGCGCCGCGATCATGCTGGCCGTCATCCGGCCGCGGCTGCGCGGCCGGAGCCGGGAGGCGTGGCGGTCCGGCCTGTTCTTCGGGGCGGCCCTGGCCGGCATGAACTTCGCCTTCTACCAGTCCCTGGCCACCCTCCCGCTGGGCGTGGCCGTGACCATCGAGTTCCTGGGCCCCCTTGCCCTGTCCGCCGTGCTCTCCCGCCGCGGCCGGGATGTCCTCGCCGTGGCGGCGGCCCTGGGCGGGATCGTGCTCATCTCCCAGGCCCTCACCGTGCCGTGGGCGGAGCTCGACCTCGCCGGCATCGCCTGGGCGGCGCTGGCCGGGGCGGGCTGGGCCGCCTACATCCTGGGCAGCCGTTCCGCGGGCCGGCACTTCGACCAGCTGGACGGTCTCGCCGTGGCCCTGGTCGTGGCGGCGGTCCTGGTCACCCCGGTGGGTGTCCTCACGGCGCACGTCCCCGCCCTGACGTGGGGCGTGCTGGGCGCGGGGGTGGGGATCGCGATGCTCTCCTCCGTGGTCCCCTACTCCCTCGAGCTGCTCGCACTGCGGGCCATCCCGCCCAAGGTCTTCGGGATTCTGCTGAGCCTGGAGCCCGCGGTCGCGGCCCTCGCCGGGCTGCTGGTGCTCGGGCAGGCGCTCACGGGCCTGCAGCTCGTGGGCATGGGTCTGGTCGTGACCGCGAGCGCCGTGGTCATGGTGGGCGGGAGCTCCCCCGAGCTCGCCGCGGACGCCGCGGCGGACCCGGCGGCCCGCGAAAACTGATCAGTCCCCTGTTCAATGTCGGACGGCCGTGATGGGATGGAGACCATGGAAGCCAACGAGATCATGGACCGCATCCGCTCCGCCCGGGACCACGCCCTGGAGCAGGAGCGCGAGGAGCGCAGCAACATCGCGAACGCCGACACCGCGGACAAGCAGGGCGCGGCGAGCGTGCGCCTGGCCACCCGGCAGGCCGTGCGGGAGGCCTTCGACGACATCCTCGGCGAGAGCACCGACCCCGGGCAGGACGGCTGAGCGCCCGGACGGCCGCGCGCTCGACCGGCGTGACGAGCGTCCCCGGAGTCCTCCGGTGACCCGCACGGCCGTGGTCGGCGCGGGCATCGTGGGCCTGGCCGCCGCCCACGCCCTGCGGGCGCGCGGCGCCGACGTGACCCTGTACGAGTCCGGGCCGCCCGGCGGCGGGCAGTCCGCCGGGCAGGGCCGGATCTTCCGGCACGCCCACGAGGACCCCCGGCTGGTGGCGCTGGTCGCCCGCAGCCGGGCCCTGTGGCGGAAGTGGGAGCTGGAGTTCGGCGTCGAGCTGGTCTCCCCCGACGGCGCCGTGGCGATCGGGGACGGCGTCGAGGACAAGCTCCGCACCCTGGAGCCGTTCGAGGACGTCCCCGTGCGGCGCCTGTCATCCGAGGAGCTGCACGAGCGGCTGCCGCTGCTGGCCGACTGGACCGGCCCGGCGATGCTCGACGTCCGCGGCGGTGCCATCCGCACCCTCGCCGCCGTCGCGGCGCTGTCGCGCCGGCTCGAGGGATCGATGCTGCGCGAGCACGTGCTCACGGTCCGGCGCACGGGCACGGGGGCGGTGGAGGTGCGCACCGGGACCACCTGCGAGACCTACGACCACGTGGTGCTGTGCGCCGGCCGGGGCACCGCCCCACTGGCCCGCGGCGCCGGGCTCGACCTGCCCGTGGAGGTGGGCGCCCACGTCCGCCTCACGTTCGCCCTGGCCCCGGACGGGCCGGCCCATCACGGCTCGGTCCCGGACGGAGCGCCCCCGGGTGTCGCCCGAGGCCTGCCGACCTTCCAGGACGGCAGCGGGGCCTTCGGCGAGACCGGCGTGTACGCCGCGCCGTATCCGGACGGCCGCCACTTCTCGGTGGGCCTCAGCGCCGACACGCCCGCCCACCCGGACGGCGGCCTCGCCGATCCCGCGGCGCTCGCCGCCCTGGCCGACCGGGCCGTGGCCTACGTGCGGCGCGCCCTGCCCGGCCTGGACCCGCGGCCGGTCGACCACGTGCACTGCTGGGTCACCCGGCTGCCCTGGGGCGACGACGGCGTGGGGATCTGGTCCGAGGACGGGCTCACCGCCCTGGCCGGACACAACCTGTTCAAGCAGGCCCCCGCGCTCGGCGAGGCGCTCGCGGAGACCGTGCTGATCGGCACGGTCCCCGGCCATCTCCGGCACGAGGAGCGGCTGGGCCGTCCGGCCGGCTGAGGCCGCCGCACCGCGCCGTGGTGGCCGCCGACGCGGATCGGCGTAGGCTCGGTGGGGGCCCGCCGACAGACAGGAGACCACCGGTGCCGTTCATCCTGGCTCGTCTGGTCCGCCGGCTCGGCCGCTTGCGGGCCTGGGGGTTGCCGTTGCTGATCATTGCCACGGTGTTCCTCACCAGCTGGCCGCTGATGGCCTGGGCCGAGCCCCCCGAGAACACGATCAGCGCGGCGGAGAACTACTGGTGGTGGTTCCTGGTCACCGCCTCCACCGTGGGCTACGGCGACTTCTTCCCCACCACTCTCGGCGGCCACCTGGTCGGTGTGTACGTCATCGTCGGCGGCATCGCCACGCTGACCATCATCTTCACCAGGATCGCCGCCGCGATCGAGAACGCGAAGGGACAGCGCATGAAGGGCCGGATCGACCTCGGCATGTCGGACCATCTGGTGATCCTCGGCCACACGGCCGGCCGCACCGAGCGGCTCGTGCAGGAGCTCACCGGGGACGGCACCGGGCCCATCGCGCTGTGCGCGTGGGAGGACGTGCCGCAGCACCCGATGCCCGAGCACCCTGGTGTCGGGTTCGTCCGCGGGGACCTCGCCGACGAGGCCGTGCTGCGCCGCGCGGACCTGCACCGCGCGGCACGCGTCCTCGTCGACGCACGCGACGACAACGAGGCCCTCACGCTCACCGTGGCGGTCACGCACGTGAACCCGGACGCCCACGTCGTTGTGACGCTGCGCGACATGGGCCGGGCCCGCAACTTCTCCTACGTCGACGACGACGTGCGGTGCGTGCAGTGGCACTCGCCGCGCCTGGCGACCGAAGAGCTGCAGGACCCGGGCATCGCCGCGGTCTACGCCGAGCTGATGACCCACGGCGGACGGAACACCTACAGCGCCCGGCTGCCCGCGGAGCTGGCCGGCAGCGGCTTCGGATGGGTGCAGGAGGCCATGGGTCGCAGATTCGGCGCCACCGTGCTCGCCGTCCAGCACGACGGCGCGCTGCTCGACCCGGAGTGGGAGACCCCGTTGCCGGAGGGCTCCGTGCTGTACTACGTGGGCCGGCGCCGTCTCTCGGCGGAGGAGATCGCCGGCTGCAGCTCGGCCTGAGGCGGACGCCCGGGGTCCCCGGCCTCGTCCTCCCCCGGCCGCACCCACCTCGTCGAACAGGCCTCCGCGCTCGGCGGGACGCCGGCAAGAGCCGTGCGGAGCGGGCCGTTAGCGCGTCCGACCGGGCCCCTAGCCTGGAACGTGTCGGAGGTCACAGCGCGCCGTGTCCGGGTCCCGGACCCCGCGGAGGACCCCCGGCGGCACCGTTGCACCCGACCCCCGGAAGGACCCCCGTCATGACGACGCACACCGAACCCTGGCCGGCCGGCACGCCCTGCTGGGTGGACCTGATGGCCTCCGACCTGGGCCGCGCCCAGGCCTTCTACCGCGACGTGCTCGGTTGGACCTACTCCGAGTCCCAGCCCGAGTACGGCGGCTACTGCAACGCCCTGCTCGACGGGCGGGCGGTCGCCGGTCTCTCCCCCACCATGGAGGGCATGGAGAGCGCCCCGCACGTGTGGTCGGTCTCCCTGGCCACCGAGAACATCTCCGCCCACGCCGCCCGGGCGGTCGAGGCCGGGGCCACACCGGTGTACGAGCCTATGGAGGTCGGACCCTTCGGCTCCATGGGGATGTATGTCGACCGCACCGGGGCGGCCTTCGGCATGTGGCAGGCCCACGAGCACACCGGCTTCGGCGCGTACGGGGAGCCCGGCGCGGTGACCTGGTGCGACCTCATGACCGACGACCCTGCCGCCGCCCAGGGCTTCTACGCCGCGGTCTTCGGCTACACGTACCAGGACATCGGCGACGAGAACATGCCCTACGCCCTGTTCACCGTTCCCGGCGGGCAGATGCCCGCCGGCGGCATCGGCGGTCTCGACCCCCAGGCCGGTGACGCACAGCCCGGCTGGTCGGTCGCTTTCCAGGTCGAGGACGTCGACGCCGCCGTGCGGCGCGTGCGCGAGGCCGGAGGGTCGGTCGACCGGGAGCCCTTCGACTTCGAGTACGGGCGGATGGCGGTCGTCGCCGGGCCCGACCGGGAGGTCTTCATGGTGATGACGCCGAAGGAGGACATGTAACCCCTGCGCCGGGGCGCCTCAGGCCCGGTCGAGGCGCCCCAGCGCCGCGGCGACCGGTCGGGCGCCGGCCAGGCCGGGGAGAGCGGCGAGATCCTCGTCGAGTCCCAGCAGGCCGGCACGGGCGGCCGGATCGGCGAACAGCCGGCGGACCCAGACCCCGGCCGGCACGGGGGCGCAGTAGCGGGTGCCCGGCTAGCGCCACCGGGCGGTCCCGGAACGCGCCAGTCGGCGCGCGTTCGCGCTGCGGACCAGCCGCGTCCCGGCCTCCTCGGCGAAGAACACCAGGTGCCGTTCCTTGAGGCGCACGATCTCGAGGGCCGTCCCGGCCAGCCGGGGCTCGGTGGCGCCCAGTCGGTGGTAGACCGCGGCGAGCACGGCGGTGTCGAGCCCTCCGGTGGCCATCTGTCCCCCGGTGACGTCGGCGCCCAGGAGGTTGCTCGCCACCGCGCCGATCGTCGGCCGGGCCCGCTCGTCCCAGCTCCGCCGCCACCGCCCTCCGGCCGTGTCGCGGGGTTCCCGCGCCACGCGCCCGTTGGCGGCGAGGACCGCGGCGAGGGTCTCGGCGAGCCAGTGCTGCTCGTAGGCCCACGCGGTGAGGAAGGCGGTCACCCGGGACTCGGCGTGGGTGGGGGTGACCAGGAGGTCCCGCAGCCGGTCCAGCAGACCGCGTTCGACGCACCACAGGTGCGCCAGCACGTCGAGCGTCTCGGGCGAGAGCCCGCGCAGGCTCTCCGGGTCGAGGTCCGCGGGGCGCAGCTCGTGCGGGTCGCGCGCGAAGGCGCGCACGTCGAACCGGGAGCCGGGCACGTCGAACGCGGCGCTCGCACTCACGCCGGCACGCCCCGGGCGTCCAGGGCGTCGGCCACGACGGTCAGGCCCGCCATCCCGGGCAGCTTCGCGATCTGGCGGTCGATGGCCTCGACCTCCTTGCGGCCCGCCGCCCCGGAGAAGAGGTGGCCCATGACGTGGGTGACCTCGTCCTCGGGCGAGACGCCGGAGCCGACGGGCTGCCAGGCCGTGCGCAGGGCCAGGCGGGCCAGTTTTTGTGCCTTCGGGTTGTCCTGCAGCCGGTCGCGCGCCTGGGTCGTGTAGAACGCGATGTGCTTGGTCTCCTGCGCGGCGATGCGCCGCAGCAGCGGGGCGAGCATCGGGTGGTCCTCGAGCGCGGCCAGACGCCGGTAGGCGGCGGCCGCGGACCGCTCGTTCACCGCGCCCCAGAGCATGTGCACGGCGACGAAGTCCGCGCCCACGACGTTGGACAGCAGCGACTGCTTGACGGGGCCGACCCGGTCGCGCCAACCGAGCTTGACCCGCTTGGCCTTGAGCTCGTCGAAGGCCACGGTGATGCCGTGCAGGGCCAGGACGTGGGCGAGGGCCTCGCCGTGCCAGAACTCCTCCCGGTTCCACATGGTCATGAAGGTGCTGACCTCCGGGTCCTTGCGGGAGGGGCTGACGAGCATGTCCCGCAGATAGCAGACGGTGTGGAACTCGACGTCGCACATGTACCGCAGCGTGCGCAGCGTCTCCGGGGGCAGGGGGTCCTCGCGCAGCGCGTCGAGCCCCAGGTCTCCCCAGTTCAGACTGGTGGACTCCTCGGCGAACCGGTCGATGTCGAAGGCCATGACGCCTCTTCTCCTCCTCGATGGGGTGGTCTCACGAGGATGTTCGGCGCCGCGGCGGCATCGGATGGGTCGGAGGAGACCCTGAAGGGGATGCGACCGCGCCCGCTACGGCCGGCGGGCGGGGCTGAGCACCCGCGGGACGTAGCGGACGGGCTCGAAGGTCCTGGCCACGAGGTCCCGCAGGGTCTCCAGGGTGCCGGAGAGGACGCCGGCGGCCCGCAGCTGCACCAGGACGTTGCCGATCGCGGTGGCCTCGACCGGCCCGGCGTGCACGGTGCGGCCGGTGCGGTCGGCGGTGAGCTGGCACAGCAGGGCGTTCTGCGACCCGCCGCCCACGATGTGCACGGTGCGGATGCTCCGCCCGGAGAGCCGCTCGGCCTGCTCGATCGTGGTGGCGTACGCCGCGGCCAGTGACTCCAGGATCGAGCGCACCACCTCGGCGCGGGTGCGCGGGGGTTCGACGTCGTGCTCCCGGCACCAGGCGGTGATGCGGGCGGGCATGTCCCCCGGGGCGGTGAAGCGGTCGTCAGTGGCGTCGAAGACGGGCACGGGGCGGGTCACGGCGGCGGCCTCGGCGAGCAGCGCCGCGAGGCCGCTGCTGCGCTGGGCATCGGTGGCGCCGGGTCCGTCCCAGGTGCGCATGGACTCGGTGAGCAACCACAGCCCGGAGACGTTCTTCAGGTACCGCACCCGCCCGTCCACGCCGCCCTCGTTGGTGAAATTCGCCGCACGGCTCTCCGCGGTCAGGACCGGGGCCTCCAGCTCGACGCCGACCAGCGACCAGGTCCCGGAGGAGATGAAGGCCGCGTCCTCGGCGGTGCTCGGCACCGCGGCCACCGCCGAGGCGGTGTCGTGGGAGCCCACGGCGGTCACCGTGAGCCCCGGTGCCGCCCCGAGCTCGGCCGTCACCGCCGGCAGCAGCGCACCGATGGTGGTGCCGGGGGCGACGACGGGGGCGAGGAGCTCCCGGGCGAGCCCGAGCTCGTCCAGCAGCCCGGTGTCCCACTGTCCGGTGCGGGCGTCCAGCAGTCCGGTGGTGGAGGCGTTGGTGGCCTCGGCCACCTGCTGCCCGGTGAGCCAGTAGGCGACGAGGTCGGGGATCAGCAGGGCCCGGTCGGCTACGTCCAGGTCCCCGGCGACCCGGTCTGCGGCCAGCTGGAAGACCGTGTTGAACGGCAGGTGCTGCAGTCCGTTGCGGGCGTAGAGCTTCTCCGGCGGCACCTGCCCGTGCACGGCCGCCACCCCGGCGGCGGTGCGCTCGTCCCGGTAGTGGTACGGCACCCCGAGCATCCGCCCGTTCCGGAGCAGGGCGTAGTCCACCGCCCAGGAGTCGACGCCGACGGAGACGACGCCGTCCTCCTGGCGGAGGGCCTGGGCCAGCCCGGCGGTCACGGACCGGTGGAGCTCGGTGATGTTCCAGTGCAGCCCGGCCCGGTCCCCCTCGTGCAGGCGCACGGGCTGGTTGGGGAAGCGGGCCACGTGGCGCATCCGGAGCCGCCCGTCCACGAGGCCGCCGAGGATCACGCGCCCGCTGGTGGCCCCGAGGTCGACGGCGGCGACCGCCGCGGTGGTGCGCACCGGGCTCATCGGAGGAAGGCGGCGGCCACGCCGGCGTCGACGGGCACGTGCAGGCCGGTGGTGTGGGAGAAGTCGGCGGTGCACAGGGCGAAGACCGCGTTGGCGACGTTCTCGGGCAGGACCTCCCGCTTGAGCAGGGTGCGCTGGGCGTAGTACGCGCCCAGCTCCTCCTCCGGCACGCCGTAGACCGCGGCGCGCTTGGCGCCCCAGCCGCCGGCGAAGATCCCGGAGCCGCGCACCACGCCGTCCGGGTTGATGCCGTTGACCTTGATCCCGTGCTCGCCCAGCTCGGCGGCGAGCAGCCGGACCTGGTGGGCCTGGTCGGCCTTCGTGGCGGAGTAGGCGATGTTGTTGGGCCCGGCGAAGATCGAGTTCTTCGAGGAGATGTAGACGATGTCCCCGCCCAGCCCCTGGGCGATGAGCACGCGGGCCGCGTTCTTGGAGACCAGGAAGGAGCCCTTAGCCATCACGTCGTGCTGCAGGTCCCAGTCCTTCTCGGTGGTCTCCAGCAGCGGCTTGGACAGCGACAGGCCGGCGTTGTTGACCACCAGGTCCAGCCCGCCGAAGGCCAGCACGGCCGCCTCGATCGCGGCCTGCACGGCGGCCTCGTCCGAGACGTCGACGGCGACGCCGACGGCCACGTCGGTCCCGCCGAGCTCCGCGGCCGCGGCGCGGGCCTTCTCGGCGTCCAGGTCGGCGATGACCACGCAGGCGCCCTCGGCGGCCAGGCGGGTGGCGATGGCCCTGCCGATGCCCGAGGCCGCCCCGGTGACCAGGGCGATCCGGGTGGCCAGCGACTTGGGCGCGGGCATGCGCCGGAGCTTGGCCTCCTCCAGGGCCCAGTACTCGATGCGGAACTTCTCGGCCTCGTCGATCGGGGCGTAGGTGGAGATGCCCTCGGCTCCGCGCATGACGTTGATCGCGTTGAGGTAGAACTCCCCGGCCACCCGGGCGGTCTGCTTGTCCTTGCCGAAGGAGAACATGCCCACCCCGGGGACGAGCACGATCGCCGGGTCCGCCCCGCGGATCGCGGGCGAGTCCGGGCCGGCGTGGCGGTCGTAGTAGGCCTGGTAGTCGGCGCGGTAGGCCTCGTGCAGCTCCTTCAGCCGTACGACGCAGTCCTCGACCGGGACGCCGGCGGGCAGGTCCAGGACCAGGGGCTTGACCTTGGTGCGCAGGAAGTGGTCCGGGCAGGAGGTGCCCAGTGCGGCCAGGCGCGGGTGCTCGGCGGCGGCGAGGAACTCCAGCACCCGGGCGTCGTCGGTGAAGTGGCCCACCTGCGGGCGGTCGGCGGAGGCCAGCCCGCGGATCACGGGGGCCAGGGCCGCGGCCTTGGCCCGGCGCTGCTCCTCCGGCAGCGCCCGGTAGCCGTCCAGGACCGGGCCGAAGGGCTCGGCCGGGGAGTGGGCGTCGATGTAGGCCTCGGCGGTGTCGATGATCCACCGGGAGTGGGTCTCGGCCTCCTCCGAGGTCTCGCCCCAGGCGGTGATGCCGTGCCCGCCGAGGATGCACCCGACCGCCTCAGGGTTCGCGTCCTTGATCGCCGCGATGTCCAGGCCCAGCTGGAAGCCGGGGCGGCGCCAGGGCACCCACACGACCTTCCCGCCGAAGATCTCGGCGGTGAGCCGCTCCCCGTCGGCGGCGGTGGCGACCGCGATGCCGGAGTCGGGGTGCAGGTGGTCCACGTGCGGGGCGTCGACCAGCCCGTGCATGGCCGTGTCGATGGACGGCGCCGCCCCTCCCGCCCCGTGCAGGCAGTAGTCGAAGGCCGCGACCATCTCGTCCTCGTGCTCGACCCCGCGGTAGACACCGGTCAGCGCGCGGACCCGGTCCAGCCGCAGCGCGGCGAGGCCCTTCTCGGTGAGGGTGCCGAGGTCGCCGCCGGAGCCCTTGACCCACAGCAGCTCGACGCCCTCGCCGGTGACGGGATCGGTGGCGGTGCCCTTGGCGGAGGTGTTCCCGCCGGCGTAGTTCGTGTTCTTCGGGTCCGCGCCGAGCCGGTTGGAGCGGGCGATCAGGTCGGCGACGACGGAATGCGTGGTGGTCTGCATGATCAGGTGTCTCTCTGCGAGGTGGTGTGCAGGGGGGTGAGGTCAGGAGGCCCAGGAGGCCTGGGTGCCGCCGACGCGCTCGGCGGCCAGGCGCTGCTGGTGCCCGGAGGCGGCGTAGGCGGCCATCGGGTCCGCCGGCAGGCCGCGGGCCTCGCGCCAGTCCGCCAGGGCGGGGCGGACGTCGGTGTAGAAGGCGTCCATCAGGACCTGGTGGGCGCCGAGCACGTCGCCGGCCTCCTGGGCGGCGGTCAGGGCCACCCGGTCCAGCAGCAGGGCGCGGGCGGTCATCTCCTGGACGTTGAGCACCGAGCGGATCTGGCCGGGGATCTTCTCCTCCACGTTGTGGCACTGGTCGAGCATGAAGGCCACGCCCGAGTCCGGGTCCAGGGCCCCGCCGCGGATCACCTCGACCATGATGCGGAAGAGCTGGAACGGGTCCGCCGCGCCCACGATGAGGTCGTCGTCGGCGTAATTGCGGGAGTTGAAGTCGAAGGAGCCGAGCTTCCCGAGCCGCAGCAGCTGCATCACGATGAACTCGATGTTGGTCCCGGGGGCGTGGTGGCCGGTGTCCAGGCAGACCAGCGCCCGCTCCCCGAGGGCGGTGACCTGGGCGCAGGCCGTCCCCCAGTCCGGCACGTCGGTGTGGTAGAACGCCGGCTCGAAGAACTTGTACTCCAGCACCAGCCGCTGCTCCGCCCCGACCTGGGCGTAGATCTCGGCCAGCGACTCCGCCAGCCGGTCCTGGCGTCCGCGCAGGTCCTGCTGGCCGGCGTAGTTGGAGCCGTCGGCCAGCCAGATCTTCAGGTCCCGCGAGCCGGTCCCGGTCATGATCTCGAGGCACCGCAGGTGGTGGTCGACGGCCTTCCGGCGCACCGCGGGGTCCGAGTGGGTCAGGGAGCCGAACTTGTAGGCGTCGTCCTGGAAGGTGTTGGAGTTGATCGTGCCCAGCGCCACCCCCTGGTCGGCCGCGTACCGGGCCAGGGCACCGTAGTCGTCCACCTGGTCCCACGGGATGTGCAGGGCGACGGTCGGGGCCAGTCCGGTGAACCGGTGCACCGTGGCGGCGTCGGCGATCTTCTCCTCGACCGTGCGCGGGGTGCCGGGGGTGGAGAAGACCTTGAACCGGGTCCCCGAGTTGCCGAACGCCCACGAGGGCAGCTCGATGGCCTGGGCGGCCAGCTGGGGCGTGATGTCGTCGAATGCAGTCATGGGCTTCACATCTTCCGTGCGGGGATCGGGGGCGCGACCGGGACGTCGGCGTGGGAACGTATTGAATCGTTTCATGACGATAAGCGGTGATCCCTGTCACGTCAAGACCCATCCGGAGTGATGGCGGCGGGGTTCCCCTCCTCCACGCAAGGCATCACCGGAAAAAACTGCGGTATGGGTATTGAAACGACTCAAAGTGTGACTACGATGGCCCGGTACTGAGAGGCACCTCACATGCCGCGGTCGGCAGGACGTCCGGACCGCCCCGCGGAGCATCACCGCCTCTCGTCCCCGGCAGGTCGTTCCGACGGCCCCACCACGAAGGAGTCCCGCATGGGCGCCCACCCGTCCGCCGCGACGCTGCAGGAGCTGATCGAGCTGCCCGAGGAGATCACCCGCACCCGCCGGTGCTTCCTCCTCCACGTCCGCCCCGAGAAGCTCGTCGAGTACGTCGAGGTGCACCAGCAGGTCTGGCCCACGATGCTCGCCGCCCTCCGGGAGACCGGCTGGCGCAACTACTCCCTGTTCCTGCACCCGGAGGACGGCCTGGTCGTGGGCTGCTTCGAGGCCGACGACGTCGCGGCCACCCAGGCGCTCATGGACGACCACCCGGTCAACGCGCGCTGGCAGGCCGAGATGGCCCAGTACTTCGTCGAGGGATCGCACCCCGAACCGCTCCTCCAGTACTTCCACCTGGCCTGAGCCGGGACCACCACCCGCACAGCACAGCCGTCACCGTCACCGTCACCGTCACCGTCACCGTCACCGAAGGATCACCCATGACCACCACGAAGCTCGGGGGCTGGAAGGCCACCATCGCGGTCTCCATGTCCAACTACATCGAAGCCGGGTCCATCATCGCGCTGGCCACCAGCCTGAGCCTGTGGCAGGAGTACTTCGGCTTCACGAACCTCGCCGTCGGCCTCGTGGCCGCGCTCAGCGCCAACGCCTTCGGCGCGGCCCTCGGCGCCCTGATCGGCGGGCCGCTCGGCGACCGGTACGGGCGCAAGTTCATCTACACCTACGACCTGATCCTGTACATGATCGGCACCGCCTTCGTGATCTTCGCCGTGGCGCCGTGGATGCTGGTGCTCGGCGTGGTCCTGACCGGCATCGCCGTGGGCGCCGGCGTCCCCGTGGCCTGGACCTACATCGCCGAGGAGGCGCCGTCCGAGGCCCGGGCGAAGCACGTGGGCACCGCCCAGTTCGCGTGGTCCCTGGCTCCGGCGCTGGTGTTCCTGTTCGCCACCTTCGTGGTGCCGCTGGGGCTGCTGGGCACCCGCATCGTCTTCGCCCACCTGTTCGTGGTCGCCTTCGTCACCTGGTGGGTCCGCCGGGGCCTCACCGAGTCCCACACCTGGAAGAAGTCCGACGAGGAGCGGCGCGCCTCGGAGGCCACCGGGATCAAGCGGCGCAACTACCGCGAGCTGCTCACCAACCGCACCAACCTCAAGGCGCTGCTCTTCCTCGTGGGCGTGTACGCGCTGTGGAACCTCGTCGCGGGGCAGATGGGCATCTTCATGCCGCGGGTGTACGAGACCGCCGGCGTCGAGTCGGCCACCCAGCAGAACCTGCTCCAGGTGCTGCTGTGGAGCTTCACGGTGCTGGCCACCTGGTTCGGCTTCATGCGCTACGGCGACCGGGTCGACCGGCGCCTGCTCTACGGCATCGGGGCGCTCCTGGGGATCGCCGCCTGGGTGCTGCTGGTCTTCGCCCACGTCACCATGCCGGTGCTGATCCTCTTCGCCGTGCTCTGGGGCGTGTCCGCCGGCATCGGCGCCCAGGCGTTCTACGCCCTGTGGGCCGCGGAGATGTTCGCGACCCGCTACCGTGCCAGCGCGCAGGGCGTGCTGTTCTTCGTCGCCCGCATCGTCGTGGGCCTGCTCAGCTACTGGTTCCCCACCCTGCTCGCCGAGCACGGCGTGCCCTTCGTGGGCATGATCATGATCGGCGCCCTCCTGGTCGCGCTGCTCGTCGGCGTGATCGGCGCCCCGGACACCCGCGGCAAGAGCCTGGAGCAGATCGAGGAGGACCGCTACGGGACGCCCGCCTCCCGGCCGGCCCAGCCGGTGGGCTGAGCCTGGCGCACCGCAGCGACACCACCGGGCCGCGACCCCTCGGCGTGCCGGCCGAGGAGCCGCGGCCCGGCGCGTCGAGGGGACCGCGGCCCACCCGCGCGCCGGGCACGCCGGGCGGCCGGATCGTTAGAATCGGGGACCTGGACAGTTCCGAGGGAAAGTGACGACGTGACCCCTGCGCGACCGGCGGTGAGCATCAAGGAGGTGGCCCGGGAGGCCGGGGTGTCCATCGGCACCGTCTCCAACGTCCTCAACCGCCCCGAGGTGGTCTCCGAGGACCGCCGCCGCCGCGTGCTCCGGGTCATCGAGGACCTGGGCTACGTCCGCAACGACGTCGCGCGCCAGCTCAAGGCCGGCCGCTCGCGCACCGTGGGCCTCGTGGTGCAGGACTCGGCCAACCCCTTCTACAACGAGATCGCCCTGGGCGCGGAGACGGCCGCCGAGCGGCTGGGCCAGGCCGTGATCATCGGCAACGCTGGGCTCTCCCCCGAGCGGGAGAGCCTGTACCTGGACCTGTTCGAGGAGCAGCGGGTCCGAGGTGTGCTCGTCACCCCCCAGACCCCGGAGCGGGCCCGCGTCGACGTCCTGCGCTCCCGCGGCACCCCGGTGGTGCTGGTGGACGAGCACGCGGCTCCCAGCGAGTACTGCTCGCTGGCCGTGGACGACGTCGAGGGCGGCCGCGCGGCCGTGGCGCACCTCCTGGGGACGAGGCGTCGGCGGATCGCCTACGTGGGCGGCCCCGACTCCCTGCACCAGGTCCGCGACCGCCGGGCGGGGGCGCAGCGGGCGGTCGAGGCCGTGCCCGGCGCGTCCCTGGAGTCCTTCGGCACCACCGCCCTGACGGTGCTGGAAGGACGCCGGATCGGCGAGCAGATCCTCGAGCTCCTCCCGGGGCGCCGTCCCGAGGCCGTGTTCGCCGCCAACGACCTGCTGGCGCTCGGGCTGCTGCAGGCCTTCGCGTTCACCCACCGCGTCCGGGTGCCCGAGGACATCGCGCTCATCGGCTACGACGACATCGACTTCGCGACCTCGGCGATCGTCCCGCTCTCCTCGATCCGCCAGCCCGCCCGGCTGATCGGGCGCACGGCCGTGGAGCTGCTGGAGGACGAGATCACCGACCCCGGCCACCACCACCGCCACGTGAGCTTCCAGCCCGAGCTCGTCGTCCGGGACTCCACCCGTCCTACGGCTTGAGCTGCCGAGCGCCCCGCCCGGGCCCCTGGAGCTGCGTGGGCCCAGGAGTCACGCGGGCGCGAGCCGGTGCCGCAGCATCTCTGCTCCGTCTCCCGTCAGCCGGTCCAGCCCGGCGCGGCGGCCCGTGAGCAGGAGCAGCAGCGCGGCGGCCGGTCCCCGGATCTCGGGGCCCTCGCCCGCGGCCCAGGAGACGTCGGTGGCGACGAGCCGGAAGCCCTCCAGCGGCAGGTGGCGGAAGACCCGCGCCGTGCGCGTGCCCTCGGTGGACCGCACGCGCTCCGCGGCGACGGCCGCGGCCTCCGGGGGCATCTCGAGCTCCAGGCCCAGCGGCACGGCGATGTCCTGGCCGTGCACCAGGATGTCGGTCAGCGTCTCGAGGCTCGTCACACCCACGTTGTGCCGCCGGGAGCCCACCGTGGCGCGGATTCCCGCGACCAGGCGGTCCGCCGGACGTCGGGCGCGGTCACGGGCGGACTCAAGGATGACGTGGTTGAGGCCGCCCGGGTGCCGCAGCGCGGACAGCAGCGCGGCGCCGAGGCCCAGCTGCTGCAGCGTCAGGTGGGCGGCGACGTCCCGCACCGTCCATCCCTCGCACAGCGACGGGTGGTCCCACTGCTCCCCGGAGAGCCCGGCGAGCAGGTCCGCCGTGCGCCGGCGCTGAAGGTCGATCACGGCCCAGACGTCGTCGTCGCCCATCGGGCCGGTCGTGCTGTTCTTCCGGACCGTGCTCATGGTCCTGCCTCCTCACCCGCGGACGGGACCGTCACCGAGCCCCTCGTGTCCGCCGGATGACCCGATTATAGTTCGTTCATAGGACTATTTCGAGGGGCAGGCATGACAGGACAGCTCAACATCGGGGTGCTCATGTTCATCGCGCACCGCTCGGCGGAGAACCGGATCGTGGAGGCGGTGCGTCGGGCCGGCTACACGGACCTCACTGTGCCGCAGGCGCGCATCCTGGCGCGGATCGGCCCGGACGGGACCCGCCTGTCCGAGCTGGCCGAGCAGGCGCAGGTGGCCAAGCAGACGGCCACGGTGCTGGTGGACCGGCTCGAGCGCGCGGGCTACGTGGAGCGCACGGTCGACCCCCGCGACGCCCGGGCGCGGCTGGTGCGGATCGCGGGCCGGGGAATGGAGCTCGTGCCGATCGCCCGCGCGGAGGAGGCCCGGATCGAGGCGGAGTGGAGTGCGCACCTGGGCGAACGGAGGATGCGCCAGCTGCGCGAGGCGCTCACAGCACTGCGCGAGATCACCGACCCGCACGCGGGGCCGGAGGAGCAGGGGTGAGGCTCAGGCCTCCTTGGGGATGATGATCCACAGGGCGATGTAGACCAGCTCCCCCACGCCCACCAGACCGAAGACGATGAAGCCCAGCCGCAGGAGGAATTTCGGCAGTCCGAAGCGGGCCGCCAGGGCCGCGCAGACGCCGGCGATGAGCTTGCCGTTGCGGGGGCGGACCAGAGAAGTGTTCATGCCCGGATCCTACCAACGCACCCCGGGACACGCCCGGGGGCGGGACCGTCCGGTCCGGGCGGAGCGGACGGCCCCGGCCGGCGTCATAGGTCGACGACGCCCTTGTCGCCCTTGATCGTGTCGCCGGTGACCTTGGACTTCACGAGGTTGGCCACCTGGGTGACCTTGCCGCCGCCGGGGGTGTCCCAGTACTCGGCGGAGCGGCCGGTGACCTCGATGAGGATGTTGTTCGGGTTCTCCGGCCCGCCCTCGAGCCAGGAGCCGGTGAAGCTGTCCCACAGCTCCTTGAGCTTGGCCTCGTCGTTGAGCACCAGCGCCGTCCCGGTCAGCGAGACCCAGGCGCCGTCCCCGGCGTAGGCGACGTTCACAGCCGGCCGCTGCTGCAGGTCCTGGACCTGGTCCGAGGTGCGCTCGGCGATGAAGTACACGGTGCCGTCGAAGTCCACGTCCTGCGTGGCCATCGGCTTGGAGATCAGGTTCCCGTGCTCGTCCGCGTGGGTGAGCATGGCGATCCGGGTGTCCTTGATGAGCTGGCGCACCTTGGCGGTGCCGTTGTCCTGGTCGGTCATGGGGAGATCCCTTCTTCGGTGGACTGCTGACGGTGTTCGACTGCTGAACTGCGGTCCGCGGCGCGGAGGGCCAGTCTATGAACCCGGGGCGCGTCGCACGAGGGGTGGGCCGACGAACGGCCCCGGCCAGGCCGCGGGGAGGACCGCCGCGGCGACCCTTCCTACCGGCCCCCCGGCACCTCGGCCGCGGCCGGGACCACCGCGTTGCGCGCGGTGGAGACCGGCAGGTTCACGGGGCACGCCATCTGCTCGGCGAGGCGGTGGACCACGGCGCACGCGCTGAGGACGAGCGCCAGCACCCCCAGCCACGGCTGGACGAGCGCGAACCACGTCAGGGCCCCGGTGGAGCCGAGGGCCAGCAGCGCGAGCTTGTTGCAGACCGGGCAGCCCACGGCGAACCAGGCGGCGAACGTGCCGACCGCGCCCAGCCGGGCGCTGCGGCGCTCGCCGGACTCGACGGCCCGGGCCACGGTGGCCGCGGCGACGTCGTCGTCCCCGGGAAGCGGGGTGCCGCCGGCCACGGGGGACACGTAGGAGGCCACGAGGACACCGGTGAGCGCCGAGGTGGCGATCCAGACGGGATAGTTCCACCACACGGGCGGGATCTCGCGGCTGAAGACGCCGTTGGGGACGAGCACGGTGGCGAGCCCCAGGACCAGGGCGGTGGCGAGCCCCGCGAGCACAGCGGCGCCCCACTGGCGCGGACCCCACAGTCGGAGGGCCTGGGCGGCGGGGCGGAAGCGCTGCGTCATGGGCGGGGTGCCTTTCGGTCGGACGGGGCGGTGCCCCCACTGTGTCGTGGATCGCGGTCCCGCACCAGCGCGGGGACCAGCCGCACCAGCACCACCATCCCCACCAGCTCGACCAGGGTCTGGGTGACGACGACGAACGGCGTCAGCGCGAGCCGCTCCGGCAGGGCCAGGGCCAGGGGGAGCACCACGAGGGAGTTGCGGGTGACCCCGCCGAAGACCAGGGCCCGGGAGACCGGCACGTCCAGGCGGGCGAGGCGGGCGGCCAGGATCCCGATCGGGACCATGAGCACCAGGAAGCCGGCGTAGAGCGGCACGACCGCCGCGAGGTCGGCCAGCTGCTCCCCCACCCCGCGCACCTGCGAGGCGATCACGGTGAACAGGGTCAGCGCCATGAGGGGCACCATCGCCGCGCCCGTCGCGGACTCCAGCCGCCGGGCCGCGGCGGAGCGGGAGGCCGCCCGCTGCACGGCCGCCGCCGCGGCCAGGGGCAGCAGGATCAGGAACACGAACGCCTCCGCGAAGGGGCCGAGCTCCACCAGGGCGACCGCCTCCGGGCCGGCGAGGAGCAGCAGGTGGACGGGCAGGAGCAGCATCTGCGCGAGCATCAGCAGCGGGGCGGCCGCCAGCAGCCGGTCGGCGGCGCCCCCGGCGAGGCCGGTGAAGACGATGACGTAGTCCACGCAGGGGGCCAGCAGCACGAGCAGCACGCCCAGCAGCAGGGCCTCGTGTCCGGCGACCGGCCGGGACAGCCCGAGGACCACGACCGGGACGACCACGAAGTTCACCACCAGCAGCGCCGCGAGGAAGCGGAGATCCGCGAAGGCCCGGCCCAGTGCGGCGAACGGGACGGCCAGGAACGTGGCGAACAGCAGCAGCCCCAGGACCGGGGTGATGGCCGGGGCGAGCGCGGGCGCGCCGGGCACCGTCCAGCCCACGAGGACCGCGGCCGCGATGGCCACCAGGTACACGGCCACCTGGTGGCGCTCGGCCCGTGCGGCGGCTGTCGGTGCGTTCACCCGCCCAGCCTAGGGGCAGGCTTTCCGGGGGGGGTGCCGGCGGTCGTCGCCAATCCGCACCCCCGATAACCTGGGGGCATGCAAACGCACACGGCTCCCACGGAGGCCGCACGGATCGATGCCCTGCACGCCCTGAACGTCCTGGACACCCCCCGGGAGGAGCGCTACGACCGTGTGGTGCGCCTCGCCCAGGAGGTCTTCGGGGTGAAGGCCGCGGCCGTGAACCTCATCGACGCCGACCGGCAGTTCACCAAGGCCGAGGCGGGACTGGACGGACTCGTCCACGCCACCCGCACCGACTCGCTGTGTGCGCGCACGGTCGACCGGGACGCCCCGCTGATCGTCGCCGACGCGATGACCGAGCAGTGCTTCGCCGGCAGCTCGTTCGTCACGGGGGACGACCCGGTGCGCTTCTACGCCGGTCACCCGCTGCACGCCCCCGGCGGTGAGCCGGTCGGGTCCCTGTGCCTGGTCGACAGCGTCCCGCGCGAGCTGGACGAGCGGGAGCGGCGCATCCTGGCGGAGATGGCCGGGTGGGTGGAGCGCGAGCTCGCGGCCCAGATGGAGCTGGACCGGGCCGAACAGATCCAGCAGATGCTCATGCCCCGCACCGGGCTGGTCACCCCCGCGGTCGAGGCCGCCGGACGGTGCCTGCCGGCGCGGTCCATCGGCGGGGACTTCTACGACTGGATGGTCCTGGGCGACGAGGTGCAGGCGATGGTCACCGACGTGATGGGCAAGGGCATCCCCGCGGCTCTGCTGTCCGCCTCGGCGCGCGCCGTGCTGCGCGGGACGTTCCAGTACAACCCCCCTGCGGAGGCCATGAAGCGCGCGGCCGGGGCGCTGACCCCGCTGCTGGAGGAGGCGGGGGCGTTCATCACCGCCTTCATCGCCCGGGTGCACACCGGGACCGGGGAGATGAGCTACATCGACGCCGGCCACGGCCTGGCGCTGATCCTGTCCCCGGACGGCACCCACCGCCGGCTGATCTCCTCGGGCCCGCCCCTGGGGGTCGTGGCCGAGTGGATCTGGGACGTGCACACCACCACGCTGCTGCCCGGGCAGACCCTGCTGGTGGTCTCCGACGGCTATCTGGACTTCTTCGACGACCTCGAGTCGGCCGTCGAGACCGCCGCAGCCCTCAACACGCTGGCCGGCACCGCCGAAGAGCTCGTGATGCTGTGCAGCGACTACGCCGGCACCTCCGGCGCCGATGACGACACGACCGTCCTCGCGCTCCGGCGCACCGCCTGAGCACCCACCGGCCGCTGCGCCCGGCCCGAGGGCTCACCCCACGTGCCGGCAGGCGGGCTCGCTCGTGTAGGTGAGGACCACCTCGTCGTCCTCGGGGCGTTCCCGGGAGGAGCGGTGGCTGACGGCGGCCAGCACCGCGGTGATGACCGCCTCGTCGTCCTCGGGGCGTTCCCGCTCGGAGCTCCGGCGGCCGGGGGGACGCCCGGCGCTTCCGGCCGGTGCGGCGCCGGGCCGGGTCTGCTCCCGGGGCAGGACCTGGAATCCTCGAACGCTGGTCCCGATCGTCTGCGGCGCCGGCGGTGCGGGCGGTGTCGATCCGGAGTGGATGTTGGTCGTCGTGGTCATCGCGCTTCCCTACTTCGTCGTAGTGGTGTGCTCGGTGGTGTCGTGCCGCGCCCGGTCGGTGTCCGCCCCCGCGGGGCGTGACGCTTCCGGTGTAGTTTCCCGCTTCCCGGACTCCCAGGACCGTCGCGGGGCCCGCGGGTCACGGCGGTCCGGGTGGAACCGGGCGCGCCGGTGGACGCCGAGGAGTCCGGGAGTCGCAGACGGCGCGCTGGTGGGGATTCGCCTCTGCCCGCAGGTGGACCTGAGACTAGCGACCCGGGCCACGGACCGAAACCGCTCGGCGAAATATGTCGACGCATGGGGCGCGCGAAGGGCGAGAGCGCGCCGGGCGACCCGGGAGGACCGGTCAGGAATTCCCGTCCGTCACCGGCCGGTGAGCCCGGTGACCCGGGCGAGAACCGACTCGGGCGCCCCGGTGGCGTCCACGACGGTCCAGCCCAGAGCACCGGCGAGCTCCAGATAGGCCGCCCGGGCCGCGCGCAGGTACTCCAGCGACTCGTGGTCCTGCCCGCGGGCGAGGATCCGCGCACGGGCGGTCGCGGCCGGGACGTCGAGAACCACCACCACGGCCCCGCGCAGCGCCCTGACCGCCAGCCACGGCAGGACCCGGCCCGGTGGCAGACCCCGGACCTGCCGCAGCACCGACTGGCACACCAGGTGGCGATCGATCACCACCAGACCGTCCCGGTGTGCGGCACGCACCTGGGAGACCAGGACGTTGGCGGTGCGCACCACGGTCTCGAACCGGTCCGCCCACCGCAGCGGCACCTCCACCCCCCACCGCGCCGAGGTGCGTGCCAGCCAGCGGCGGCCGGACCGGTTGCGCAGCACGGCCGCCTCCCGCCCCGCCTCTTCCTCCGCCGCCACCAGTGCCGCGGCGGTGGTCGTCTTCCCGGCCCCGTCGACGCCCAACAGCACCACGGTCCGGGCCCGGCGATCCGGCAGAGCTCCGGGCCGCCGCCCTCTCCGGGCCGCAGCGGGACGGCCCCGGATCCCCGTCATCGGACTGCTCCCGGTGCTGCTGGACAAGACACGGCGCACGGCCTTCCTGAGAGTCGGAGGCTTCGCGGACGTCCCGCGGCGCGGCACGGGGACAGAAGCCTGGAGGCCCCCATCCAACCAGTCCCGGGAACCGGTGGGCTGATCGGTGCCCGCGCGAGGACAGCGTCCGCCGCCGCGCGGGCATCGTGGGGTGGACGCAGCGGGCTTCGGGGGTCGCCGGGGAGCGACCCTCACGCTGACGTGCGGTCACCCTCCGTCAGCGTTCGCAGGAGGGGTTGGACGCGGTAGGGGATCTGCTCGCTGAGGGCCAGGGACGTCTCGGCGCGGAGGACTCCCCGGATCCGCAGGATCGAACGCAGGACGGCGTGCAGATCGCGGGTCTCCCGCGCCGCCACTCGGCACCAGACGTCCCCGCGCCCCGAGATCTCGTGCACCTCCAGGACGTTGTCGATGCCGCGCAGGGCGGTGACGACGGCGTCGAGCTCCCGGTGGGTGACCTCTAGGGTGAGGAACGCCAGGACGTCGAAGCCCACGGAGGCCAGGTCGACGTCTCGACCGCCGGAGCGCAGCACCTCCCGGCGCTCGAGCCGGCGCATCCGCGAGACCACGGTGTTGCGGGCGACCCCGAGCGCGGCCGCCACCTCCCCGATCTGCGCCCGGGGGTACCGCAGGAGGTGCAGCAGCAGCCCGATGTCGACGGCGTCCAGTGTGGTCACGGTGGTCTCCCTGTCAGTTGTCCGACTCCAACTTTTGATCAGCGTGATCAGTTCCGCAAGCATCTCCGTGGTGCCGAACTTAGTCTCCGGCAGACTGCGTGAGCACACTGCGCCGGCCACCCACGGCACAGCCCGCAATCGCCGCTCCCACCGGAAGGCCCGCGATGACCGTGTTCAACGAGCTGACCATGCGCTCCGGCACAGCCGACACAGGCAGGGGATGGAACGCGGGGTCGCGCTCCCGCCTGGTGCTGACCATGTGCACGACGGCGCTGCTGCTGGTGGGCGCCAACCTGGCCACCCCGCTGTACCCCGCGCTGCAGGAGCGCCTGGGGCTCGGCCCCTTCGCGGTGACGGTGGCGTTCTCCTCCTACGTCCTGGCCCTCATTGCCGGGCTCGTCCTCTACGGGCACTGGTCGGACCACATCGGGCGGCGCACTGCCCTGGTGCTGTCGGTCCTCGTGGGACTGGCCGGTGAGATCGTCTTCGCGACCGCCGGGGGTCTCGCCGGTCTCGTGACCGGTCGGGTCCTGCAGGGCGCAGCCGTCGCGATGGTGACCGGCGCCAGCAGCGCGGCGCTCCGGGAGCTCCTGCCCCACCGCCCGGAGTGGGCCGGCCGCTTCACCCTCCTGGCGTCGGCGGGCGGAGTGGCGGCAGGCCCCCTGCTGGGTGGCGTCCTGGGGCAGCTGCCCCACCCGACGACGACTCCCTTCGCCGTCCACTGCACCATGCTGATCGCCGTCCTGGTGCCACTGTGGACACTGCACGCCCGGCCGGCCATCGCCCCGGCCCCGGGATCGGCGGCCTTCAAGGCCCTGCGTCCGCGCCGTCTCTGCCTGCCGCTCGGGGTCCGCACGCGGTTCCAGCAGGCGGCCGCGGTCGGTTTCCTCAGCTTTGCGCTCTTCGGCTTCAGTCTCTCGCTGGCTCCGGGCTACTTCGCCCGAACGCTGGGGGTGAGCTCCCCGGCCGGGATCGGGGCGCTGGCGGCCCTCGTGCTCATCGGATCCGCCGCGGCGCAGCTGGTGGGAAGCCCCCGCGTCCAGGCCCTGCCCGGGGCGCTGGTGGGGATGGCCCTGGGCACGGCGCTGATCGGGGTGGCGGGCGCGCTGTCCAGTCTGCCGCTGCTGCTCCTCGCCGCCCTGTTCGCCGGGGCATCCCAGGGCGTCGCGTTCCGCACGGCGTACAACGAGCTGTCCGTGGCCGTTCCGGCCGCCGACAACGCCCGGGTGGTCAGCGCGGTCTACGTCGTGACCTATCTGGGCAGTGCCGTGCCGGTCCTGGGCCTCGGGGTCCTGGCCGGCGCGGTGGGCGTTCCCTCGTCCGTCCACTGGTTCGCGGGCACCCTGGCCGCCGCGTGCCTGCTGCTGGCGGGAACCGTCCGGCTCCGGGCCCGTCGCGGCCCGCGGCGCGGACAGCAGGTCTGACCGGCCGGGGCACGAGGGACAGTACGCGGGGGACCGCCGTCAGGCGATGATCCCCGGCGGCGGCCACAGGTGACTCTTTCCCCGGGTGCGCCGAGCAGTCATCATCGTGGGACGACGGAGTCGCCGAGTGCGAAGGAGCACCAGCCATGTCACGGGCCCGCGTCCACAACTTCTCCATCTCCCTCGACGGCTTCGGCACCGGTGAAGGTCTGAGCCGGGACGCCCCCTTCGGGCACGCCGGACAGAGGCTGCACGAATGGATGATCGCCACCCGGTGGTGGGATCCCGGCGGCAGCGGTGGCGTGGACGACGCCTTCGCCCAGCTGCACGGGGTGGGGATCGGCGCCGAGATCATGGGGGCGGGGAAGTTCGGTCCTCCCGGGTGGCACGAGGACCCCGGGTGGGAGGGCTGGTGGGGTCCCACCCCACCGTTCCACACGCCCGTCTTCGTCCTCACCCACTCCCCGCGCCCCTCGATCGAGATGGAGGGCGGCACCACGTTCCACTTCATCGACGCCTCACCCGCAGAGGCGCTCGAGACGGCGCGCACGGCCGCCGACGGCCAGGACGTGCGCATCGGCGGGGGCCCCACCACGGTCCGCGACTTCCTGGCGGCCGGGCTCGTCGACCACCTGCACGTGGTGGTGGTCCCGATCCTGCTGGGCCGCGGCGTGCACCTGTGGGAGGGGCTCGAGGGCCTGGAGGCGGACTACCGGGTCGAGGCCACCTCCTCGCCCCGTGGAGTCACCCACGTGACCTTCACCCGGACGAGCGCCTGAACCGGGGTCGCGAAGGCTGAGGCGAACGTGGATCACAGGTGATCCCGGAGGCGGGTTGCCGGCCGGGTGCGGGCAGGCCGTGCGCAGCATCGCCCTGCCCGCACCCACACCGCGACCGTCAGCCCGTTGGCATCAGCACTGACCGTGACCCAAGACGAGGGATGACCACGACTCCACCCCTCCCCCGGACACGCGTCGCCGGCGGGACCATGATGGCGGTCGTCACCACCGGTGTCGGCGGCTACGAACGTCTCGTGCTCTCCCGAGTGCCCATCCCCGAGCCGGGCGAGGGTGAGGTGCTGGTTCGCGTCCTGGCGGCCGGCATGAACAACACCGAAATCAACACCAGGCTCGGCTGGTACTCGTCGTCGGTGACGGCAGGAACGAACGATGTGTCCGAGGACCTCGTCGGAGACGCCTCGACGAGACCGGACGGGGGGCTGGAACGCGGCAACCCCGTTCCCGCTGATCCAGGGCGCGGACTGTTGCGGGCGGGTCGTGGCCGTCGGTCGTGGGGGCGACGAGTCCACCCTCGGGACACGGGTGCTGATCCGCGCCTGCATGCGCACGCAGGGTTTCTCCTCCTGGGACACGACCTGGCCGGGCTCCGATCTCGACGGAGCCTTTGCGCAGTTCGTCGTCGTCCTGGCGCACGATGTCTTCCCGGTGGACTGCGACTGGAGCGACGCGGAGCTGGCAACCATCCCGTGCGCCTACGGGACGGCGGGGAACATGGTCCGCCGCGCCGGCATCAGCACGGGGGCACGGGTCCTGGTGACCGGCGCCTCCGGCGACGTCGGATCGGCCGTGGTGCAGCTCGCCAAGCGGCGCGGAGCCCACGTCGTCGGCATGGCCGGCGACGCCGAACGGGACCAGGTCCGCGCCCTCGGTGCCGACGAGGTCATCGGGCGGGACGACCCGCGGAACGTGCTGGGCGCGGACGGCGTCGACGTCGTGATCGACAACGTCGCCGGGCCCGGCTTCCCGGCAGTGCTGGGCCTCCTCCGGAGGGGCGGGACGTACGTCTCCTCCGGGGCCATCGGCGGCCCCCTCGTCGAACTCGACATGCGCACCCTCTACCTGAAGGACCTCACCCTGATCGGGTGCACGGCGTGGGACGAAGAGGTGTTCCCTGACGTAGTCTCCTACATCGAGCGCGGAGAGATCCGGCCTCTCCTGGCGAGGGTATTCCCGCTCGAGCAGATCGCGGCCGCCCAACGGGAGTTCCTCGAGAAGACGCACGTCCGCAAGTTCGCCCTGATTCCGCCCGACCCCGCACTCTGAGCCACCGTTGCCGGACCCGACACACCCTGGGAGGACCATGCCGATCCCCGACCGACACTGCACAACACCCGTCACCGACGACCTCCTCCACGGCGTCCTGGAGCTGGAGCGCACGGACGACGGAGTGATCCCGCACCGCCTCCCCGCTTGGGCCAGGAACCAGGCCCGCGACCCGCAGCTGGCCATGGCCGAGTCCCAGCCCTCGGGTGCGCGGCTGCTCTTCGCGACCGAGGCGAGCCGCATCGAGCTCCGCGGGCGCGCCACACGCTTCCGGTACGAGGGCGCACCACCGCGCCCGGCCGGCGTCTTCGACCTGCTGGTCGACGGCCGGCGCACCCGGCAGGCCGGCCTCGAGGCCGCGACCGTGGTGAGCATCGACATGACCACCGGCGACCGGCAGACCACGCAGGCCGAGATCGGCGGCGTCGTCTTCGACGACCTGCCCCGGGGCCCCAAGACGGTCGAGCTCTGGCTGCCGCACAACGAGACCGTGGAACTGGCCGAGATCCGCTCCGACGCCCCCCTCCGGCCGGTGAAGGACCCGCGCCCGGTGTGGGTGCACCACGGCAGTTCGATCAGCCACGGCTCGAACGCGGTGCATCCCACCGGCACCTGGCCGGCGGTCGCCGCGAGGCGGGCCGACCTCAATCTGCTCAACCTCGGCTTCGGGGGCAGCGCGCTGCTCGACCCGTTCACCGCACGCACCATCCGGGACACCCCGGCCGAGCTGATCAGCGTCAAGCTCGGCATCAACCTGGTCAACCTCGATCTGATGCGGCTGCGGGCCTTCGGACCCGCAGTGCACGGGTTCCTCGACACGATCCGCGACGGCCACCCCCACACCCCGCTGCTGGTGATCTCCCCCCTCCTGTGCCCGATCCACGAACACACCCCGGGACCCGGCGCCTTCGACCCGGAAGCCCTCGCCCGGGGTGAGATGCGGTTCCGGGCGACGGGCGATCCCGGCGAGGTCGCCGCCGGCAAGCTCACCCTGACGGTCATCCGTGCAGAGCTGGCACGGATCGTGACGGAGCGGGCGCACGACGATCCGCACCTGTTCCACCTCGACGGACGCGAGCTCTACGGGGAGTCCGACGCCCAGGAACTCCCCCTGCCCGATGCCCTCCACCCCGACGGGACCACGCACCTGCGGATCGGCGAGCGTTTCGCCGAGTTCGCGCTCGACCACGGTTCGCTGCCGGCCACCGATCGACGCCCGAACCCACCCAGATCCTCGGAGCACGGCCGGCGACCCACCTCGTGACTCGGTGCGCCCAGGCGGCGCCCCGGCCGCAGAAGGGGTGTGACATGTTCGGTGGTTGGGTAACGATCCGGGGCAGGTCGGCCGGCCGGTCCGGAAGGCCGTCCTACGCTGGGGGCACCGCCTGTCCCATGAGTCCGCCGGGGCCGGTTGGTGATCCAGGGCCGTGGACCGGCCCGTCATCTCATCGATTCCATGGCCCGTGCGTGCTGTCGGGATGTGCCTTCGCGGTGGAGTGCGGCGCAGGGGTCGACATCGTCGCCCATGGCGACTGAGCCGGAAGCACTGTTCTCCGGGTGCAGGCCCTCCCCGGAAGCGGCCTGCGCCGATCGAGAAGGAAACGAAGATGTCCGCACCTGCACGATCCACACGCCACACGTTCGCCGCCGCCACGGCGGCGGTGCTCCTCCTCGGGACCACCGGCGGGGCAACCGCCGGGCCGCCCTCCCCGGCCGGGCCGGCGGCCACCCCGGCCGCCGCGGCGGCACCGTCGGCTCCGGCCACGGGCTCCGAGGCCTGTGTCACCGATGTCGACGACGTCGTCACCCGAGAACCCTCCGCGCAGATGTCCGAGCCGCTGCCCGAGGAACTGGCGACGACGTTGGACGCCGCCGCTCGCGCCTCGTTCGCCCAGGCCTCCACTCCCGGTGCGGTGGTGGGGGTCTCCTCCCCGGAGGGCACCTGGACGGCCGCCTACGGGGTGGCCGACCCGGCCACCGGGGAGCCCATGGAGGTGGGGGTGCACACCCGCGTCGGATCGGTCACCAAGCCCTTCACCGCCACCCTGGTCCTGCAGCTGGCCGAGGAGGGCGAGCTCTCCCTGGAGGACCCCATCGCCGACTACATCGACGGCATCCCCAACGGAGAGCAGATCACCCTGCGCCGGCTGGCGGACATGACCAGCGGGGTGGCCAGCTACACCCGCAGCACCCAGTTCACGGACCGCTTCTTCGCGGATCCGCAGCAGGTCTTCACCCCGGAGGAGCTGGTCGCCGTCGGCGTCTCGGAATCCCCCCTGTTCGCCCCCGGTGCGCAGTTCGACTACTCCAACACCAACTACATCCTGCTGGGCCTCGTCGTCGAACAGGTCACCGGCCAGCCGGTCGGGGAGGTCCTGGAGGAGCAGATCTTCGACCCGCTGGGACTCGACGAGACCGTCTGGCCCGGTACCTCCACCGAGATGCCGGAACCCTACGCGCAGGGCTTCACGCTTCAGGGCGACACCGCGACCCCTGAAGCACCGGCCAACGCCACCCACTGGAACCCCAGCTGGGGAGCCACCGCCGGGGCCCTGATCTCGGAGGTGGACGACCTGCTGGCCTACGGCCGAGCGATGGGCACCGGGCACGGACTGCTGGAACCGGAGGCCCAGCGAGAACGCCTCACCTCGTTCCAGCCCCCCGAGTCCGGCTACGGGCTGGGCTTCGGGTGCATCGACGGCTGGGTCGGGCACACCGGGACGCAGCCCGGGTACAACACCACCGTCTACTACGACACCACCACCGACACCACCGTGGTCGTGCAGGCCACCAGCGACATCCCCTCCGGGGACTGCCCGGAGTCCCCGGTGCTGGCCGACGACCCCAGGACCCTGCCGTGCGCCACCCCGGCCACACGGATCTTCGCCGAGGTCTCCACCGCCCTGGGCCACACCTTCACCCCCAACCCCGAACGCTGATCACCCGCTCCACCGAATCGAGCGGACGTCGATGATGGGCAGGTCCCCGTCCGTCTCGATGGCGTCCCCGCCCCCGTTGCGGGCGTGATAGCCGGTGGAGTACTGCTCGACGACGTGGACCGTGGCGCCGACCGAGTGCAGGGACGAGACGACGAGATCACGCTCGCGGTCGGTGTCCGCGGCGATCTTGTGCGTGATCTGGAGGGTGAACAGGGACAGTCCCACGCGCCGGTCGAAAGTCGCCGCCCCGATGAGGTCGACGGCGTACCCGCCCGGCAGCCTCCACCCCGGCGGGCAGCTCCAGAACCGGACGTGGTGGCGCTGGGCCGGGCTGCCCGCCACCTCCCGCTCGAACGCCAGGGACTGCCGGGACCCGAAGGCGAACAGGGGGCTGACGGGCGCCGCCGGGTAGCTCCGGCGCAGCAGGGACGCCCGCACGATGCGCCAGCCGGTGCCCAGGCTCAGCGGATCCGCGGCGGTCCAGCCGGCCCCGACCATCGCGGCGGACAGCTGCTCGGGGGTACCGACCACCGCCAGGTTGACCGGGTCCCCCAGCAGGCCGTCGGAGGTGCGGGCCCGCCCGATGAAGTAGCTGGGGACGTAGATGCCGGTGAGCAGACGGTTCAACCGCGGCAGGAGCACATAGGCCGTCAGCACCCACAGCGGCAGGAACAACCAGGGCAGACGCCCGTCGTCGTCGACCTCCTCGAGGACGAGATGGTAGACGCCCCAGCCGGCCAGCACGCTGGTGACGAGGAAGCCGGACCGGTGCGCCCACAGCACCACGGTGGCCCGCCGGGCCCCGCCCCTGGGCAGCGGGCTCCGCTCCTCGCCGTCGGGGTGCCCACGTCCTGCATCCATCTCGTGCTCCCCGCCCCGTGTCCCGCACCGGACGCCCCCGGCGCCGATCATGGTGTCACCAGGCTAAGGGGTGCTCCGGACGTTCCGGAGCCTGCACCTAACGGGATTCCCCGCCAGCCTCTCGGGTGGCGAAGCTCCGCCGGTAGGCGGACGGCGTGGTCGCGTAGGCCGAGACGAAGTTCTGCCGGAGGGTGACAGCGCTGCCGAAGCCGCAGGCCAGCGCGATCCGGTCGACACCCCAGCGCGTGGTCTCGAGCAGGCTGCGGGCCTCGTCGAGGCGTCGCGCGAGGACCCAGCGGGCGGGGGTGGTGCCGGTGGTGTCGCGGAAGCGGCGCACGAGGGTCCGGCGGCTCATCCGGGCGTGGGCGGCGAGCTCGTCGATGGACAGGGGCTCGTGCATCCGGGCCATCGCCCAGTCCAGCGTGGCGGCCAGGGGATCCCCGCTGTCGGGCCGGGCGACCGGGCGCTGGATGTACTGCGCCTGGCCGCCCTTCCGGTGCGGGGCCACGACCAGGCTGCGGGCGACCCGGTTGGCGGCCGCGGCACCCAGGTGCTTGCGGACCAGGTGCAGGCAGGCGTCCAGGGAGGAGGCCGTGCCGGCGGAGGTCATGACGTCGTCGTGGTCGATGTAGAGCACCGAGTCCTCGACAGCCAGCTCCGGGTGACGGGACGCGAGTTCGTCCATCCCCTCCCATTGGGTCACGGCGGGCCGCCCGCCCAGCAGGCCGGCCTCGGCGACGGCGAAGGCCCCCATGCACAGACCCACCACCCCGGCGCCACCGGCATGCGCGCGCAGGAGCACGGCGCGCAACGGCTCGTCGACGGCCACCGGCGGATAGGGCCAGGAGGGGATCACCACCACGTCGGCGTCCTCGGCAGCTTCTGGCCCGGCGAGACGGCCCAGCGAGTAGCCCTCCGCCGTCGTGACCATGTCCGCGCCCGTGCTCCACAGCACCGTGTCCCAGCCCTCGGCCAGACCCAGCCGGGTGACCTCGCCGAACACCAGTTGCGGCACGGCCAGGTGGAACATCGTCACACCCTCGAACGCATGGATCGCGATCCGCACCTTGTCATTCCCCTCATACCGGGTCCACCACGGAGGAGAAGTGGCCCGATCCCATCGTGATAGTGCACGCGGGCCGATCGCGGCGGCGACCGGCATGGCAGGAGCATGAAGACGGGCCGAGCACCACAGCCTGCCCATCCCACTTTCCAGAAAAGACACCGTGACCATTCCCCGCCGCGCCCTGATCGTCGTCGACGCCCAGATGGAGTACTTCGACGGCCCGATGTCCATCCAGTACCCGCCCCTCGAGGTGTCGCTGGCCAACATCGGCCGGGCTCTCGCGGTCGCCGCCGAGCAGGACATGCCGGTCGTCATGGTCCAGCACGAGACGGACGAGGGCGCCCCCATCTTCGCGCCCGGCTCGACGGGATACCCGCTCCACCCCGATCTCGAGCAGCTCGACAACCGGCAGTGGAAGCAGGTCGTGAAGGGGTACGGCAGCGTCTTCGCCGGCACCGGCGTGGCCGAGTGGCTGCGCGAGCGCGGCGTCGACACGATCACGGTCGTCGGCTACATGACCAACAACTGCGACCTGGCCACGGCGGTCGAGGCCGAAGGACTCGGCTTCGCCGCCGAGATCCTCGCCGACGCCACCGGCGCGATCCGCCTCGCCAACGAGGCCGGTCAGGTCTCGGCCGAGGATCTGCACCGCACCCTGATGGTGCTGCTGCAGTCGAACTTGGCCGCGGTCACCACCACGGACGGCTGGAGCGGGGCGGTCGCCGGCGGCGAATCACCGGTCCGCAGCAACCTCGTCGCCTCGGCGATGAACGGGGCGGAAGCGTTCACCAGCGGTTCCTAGACGGTATGTCGTGACCGCCCAGCCTCGCTGGGGGGGGTCGGGCCGGGGGCCACCGAAGGACACCCACCCGGCGCGGTTCAGTCGCTCACGGAGCGCACGACCCGTGCCGGGGACCCCACCACCACGGACCTCTCCGGGACGTCCTTGGTCACCACCGACGCCGCCGCCACGACGGCGTCGTCGCCGATGACCACCCCGCCCTGGTCCTGGAACGTACACCCCGAATTGATGAAAACCCGCTTCCCGAGGGTGATGTTCTTCCCGAAGTCGGAGTGGAAGGGCGGGAACACCGTCACCGATGCGTCCACCGGCTTGCCGGTGAGCTGGGCCAGCAGCTCCCGCACCCGGGCCGGTTCCCGGTATCCGCAGTTGAGCTCCCCGGTGATGCGCAGGGCCTCCTGGCTGACCCGGTGCATCACCTCGTGCAGGGGCGAGGCCCCCGTGATGGTGCGCCCGGCGTCGAGCTTTTCCAGAAGATCGGTCAGTTCCATGGTGTCCTCTCGGTGGTGTCCGGGCAGCGGGTCCGCAGGTCCAGCGCCTGGGCTCAGACCAGGGGGGGCGGCGTCGATGACGAAGCGGTAGCGCACGTCCGAGGCCAGCACCCGCTCGTAGGCCTCGTTGACCCGGTCGGCTGAGATCAGCTCGGTCTCCGGTGGGATGCCGCGCTCGGCGCAGAAGTCGAGCATCTCCTGGGTCTCGGCGATGCCGCCGATCATCGACCCGGCGTAGGTGCGACGGCCGCCGATCAGGGAGAAGACGTTGAGGCTCAGCGGCTCCGCCGGGGCCCCGACGTTGACCAGGGCCCCGTCGACGGTGAGCAGGGACAGGTAGGCGTCGACGTCGATCACGGCGCTGACGGTGTTGAGGACCAGGTCGAAGGTGCCGGCCAGTTGCTCGAAGGTGGCCGGGTCTGAGGTGGCGAAGTAGTGGTCGGCACCCAGCCGCAGCCCGTCCTCCTTCTTGTTCAGCGACTGCGAGAGCACGGTGACCTCCGCGCCCATCGCGGCGGCGATCTTCACGGCCAGGTGCCCCAGCCCGCCCAGGCCGACGACGGCGACCTTCCGGCCCGGGCCCGCGCCCCAGCGGCGCAGCGGGGAGTAGGTGGTGATCCCGGCGCACAGCAGCGGGGCGGCCGCGGCGAAGTCCAGGGAGGCGGGCACGGACAGCACGAAGCCGGCGTCGACGACCACGTGGGTGGAGTAGCCGCCCTGGGTGATGGTGCCGTCCCTGTCAGCCCCGCCGTAGGTGGGCACCATGCCCGCCAGGCAGTACTGCTCGTCCCCGTTGCGGCAGGTGGCGCACTGCCCGCAGGAGTTGACCATGCACCCCACCCCGACGCGGTCCCCGACGGCGTGGCCGGTGACCTCGGGGCCGATCTCGGCGACGACGCCCACGATCTCGTGGCCGGGCACCAGGGGGTAGTTCTGGGGTCCCCAGTCACCGTTGACGGTGTGGATGTCGGAGTGGCAGATGCCGGCATAGGCGATCTCGATCAGCACGTCGTTCGGACCCACCTCGCGGCGGGTGATCGTGGTCGGCTCCAGCGGTGCGCCGGCGGAGGGGGCGGCGTAGGCGTTGACGGTCAGCAAGGGGAACTGCTGATGCGGTGGGGGCAGCGGAACAGATCGGGCGGACGTCGTGGGAGACCCGTCCGTGCAGTCGCCCGAGCGTGCGGGAAGGGCCCGACGGATCAGCGACGGCACCACCTCATCAGGAATGGCAGGACTCAGGG
This sequence comes from Kocuria sp. CPCC 205263, assembly GCF_040981075.1. Taxonomy (NCBI): domain Bacteria; kingdom Bacillati; phylum Actinomycetota; class Actinomycetes; order Micrococcales; family Micrococcaceae; genus Kocuria; species Kocuria sp. CPCC 205263. The sequence continues at coordinate 209,860 of NZ_JAVKPV010000007.1, forward strand.
AGTCCCTGGTGAAGGGCGTACTGGGAGAGCACCCCAGGAGCGGTGCCACCGAGCTGACACCGCTCCTGGCGGCCGCCCACGGACGCGGCGGCACAGGGCAGTCCTGGACATGCCCGGATCTCGTGCTGCCTGGGTGGCCGGCTCCCCGGCCGCGACGTGAATGACCCGGCAGCGCGTGCCGATGCGCCGCTCGCGGAGGACGGTGCGCCCGGTCTGCTCGTCCTGGTCCTCGATGGCGCGCACGAGCCGCTCGTGCTCGTCCAGGGTGGAGTCCCACCGGTCCTCGGTGGACAGCGTGGACTTCGGAGCGGGCGTCAGCCTGCCGCCGGCATCCAGAGCATGTTCCCGATGCCCCACAGCACCAAGCACACCAGCACGAACGGCAGGGTCCTGGCCACCAGGGCCCCGCGGGTGAGGACGGGCCCGGGGGTGTCCTTCCGCTGGAGTGGGCCGGCGATCCGGTAGGCGAGCTCGATGCGCGCCGGGCTGGCCAGGCAGGCCAGTCCGGCCGCCACGTTCTGGGAGGCCATCATCCACAGCGGGTCCATGCCGAGGGCATGCGCGGCTGCGTCCTGGGTGCCGCCGAACATGGCGTTGGCGCCCGTGCCCGACGCCGTGATGTATCCCCCCAGGCCACCGACCACGGGGACCAGGAACAGGTAGGCCTGTCCCAGCCCGGTCAGCGCCGTGGCCAGCGCCTCGGCCAGCCCGCCCCCGGAGACCGCGGAGCCCAGCACCAGGTACAGGCCGGTCGGCGCCGCCACCTGGAGCCACATCCGGCGGGCCTCCCGCGGAAGTCGCCGCCGGTGCTCCCTGCCCATGGAGAGCACGACGACGCCGACCAGGGCGCCGCTGATGGACCACAGGGCCGGCGAGCCCAGCACCGCGCCGAACCCACCGGGTGGCAGCAGGCCTTCGAGGAGCTGCCCGATGATGGTGCCCCCGAGCAGCACCAGGTACGGCACCAGAGCGCGGGCCGGGGCGGGCCCCATCCGTCCCCGGCTGATCACGCCGGCCCAGCCCGCGGACATCACCAGGGTGGCCACCGCACCGGCCACAGCCGTGCCGAACGCCAGATTGGCGGCGAGGACCAGGACGAACAGCACCACGCCCGATGCCAGTCCCATGCCGATCCAGGCGCCGTAGTCAGCGGGCCGGGGCCGGGCCCGGCCATCGGAGGTGGGCAGTCCCCGGCCGGCGATGACCGCGGCCACGGCACCGGATCCCAGGAAGGCGATGACGTTCAGGATCCCGGAGGCCACCCCGAGGTCGTGCAGGGTGACGCCGGCGATCTGGGAGCCCAGGAGAGTGCCGGGGCCCATGGAGCCCCACGGGCCCACCATGAGCGCCACCAGCGAGAGCGAGGCCGCTCGCAACGGCGTGAACCCCAGGGACAGCAGCAGCGGCAGCCCGATGATCACGGAGACGCCGAACCCGGTGACGGTCTCCATGAACGGCACCACCCCGTGCACCATGAGCAGCGCCGAGACCACCGTGGGGCCACCGCCGTCCGAGAGCCACCGGGCCAGCTTCTCCTGAGCGCCGGTCCGGTCCATGACGCGTGAGAGCAGGATCCCGCCGGCAATGATCGCCAGCACCTCGACCAGGATCCAGAAGCCCTCGCCGAAGGCCGAGGACACCTCCGCCACCGGGGTGTCGAACCAGGCCAAGCCGATCACCACGGCTGAGACCAGTCCGGCCGCGGGAGCCACCCATGGCGGCGCCGGCACGAGCAGGAGACCCAGGGTCAGCACCATGGGCAGGGCCGCCATCAGCACGTCCAACGGCGGCCCACCTCCACACTTCTCCTGTCAGATCTCTGTCACCGGCCGATGCTACGCCCCGACGGCGTCGAGGTGATCACTGATGCGGAGGGCATCCCCTACGGCGCCACCGCTTCGTGAGCCCGGCCGGTAGCAGATCATATGTAAAGCAACAACGGTTGGCGCGCCGGCAACCGCCCGCACCGGTGGCGCACCAGTTGTGGCCGGCCCAGATCACTCGTCGGAGGGGTCCTGGGGGTGCACCTGGTACTCCTGCAGGTCCAGCAGCCTGCGTTCCCCCACCCCGTCCTCGCGGATCCACACGACCCCCAGTGGGACCGAAACAGTCTCCACCGTCCCAATCCAGTGCACCACCCTGTGCACCCGTGCCTGCACCAACTGACCCGGCCACAACAGCTCCACCGCTGTGCCGGTCTCGCTCCGGGCCTCCTCGGTCTGACCGTCAGTCACCGCGTCCCCAGCGCCCGCATCGCCCCCTGTGGATCCACGCATACTTATGACTCATCCTCTCCGTTGGAGCGCAGCAGCCGAGGACTGTGACCGAAAGTGGCGCTGATCTGCGGAAAGCCGGCCGCTTCCGGCGCTCTGACGGTGGAGCTGACCAAAGACCGGACCGACAGGTCATGGCCGTACGGCCGAAGACCACGGGGTTTCCGGTCCGCGGTCGCACAGACCAGAGCGTCGAAGACGCATAGTGCGCCGCGCACCAAGAGGCAGCGGCAGCAGCTCGCGCAGATCATTCACCGGGCCTGGACAGTTGAAACGATTCCTCGGGTGACCTCGACTTCGTCCCGGGGCTCAAGCCGTCGCCCCTCATGGTCCAGGGCAGTACGCCTATCGTCGCGACTCCAGGATGTCGTCGAGCCAGTCGAGCACTCGGCGGTTGAGTAGGGAGCGGTTCATCATCTCGCAGTGCTCGCCGGCTCCTTCGGCCGCGCTGAAGTCGACGACCGTGGCCGGGGCCGACAGCGCGGCCGCGAACCGCTCGACCCCCGCCGCGAGAGGATCGTTCTCCGCCCTGGTCAGCAACACCGGGCAGCGGATGTCGACGATCCGGTCGCGGAGGGTGAACTGCGCGGTCTTCTCGAGGAAACCGCGCATGTCGCTGACACCGTTGGCCCAGAACCCCCGTTGGAGGATTGCCCACGTCAGCTTGGGGTTGGCGCGCACGGCTGCGGTGATCCGCTCCAGCAGGGCGTCACTGATCAAACGCGGATCCGCAGCCTCCTCCGACGTCGCCCCGAACCGGTGCACGAAGTCGCGCATGTTCTCGCCGAGATCCCACTGACCCGGGTCCGCGATGCACGCGGCGATCCGGGGGTCTCCGGATGCCGCCCGCGGGGCGAGGTAGCCGCCCAGGCTCCAGCCGCTCACCGCGATGCGGTCGGGGTCCACGAGCGGGGAGCACAGTGCGTGATCGATCAGGGCCGAGACGACCACTTCCCAGTCGGGCCGCAACGGCACTCCCTGCTCGTAGAGGACCCCGCCCTGCCCGGGCCCGTCGAACAAGAGGCAGTGATAACCGCGGCGCAATGCGGCAACCGCGGAGGCGAAGAAGACGTCCGTGATGGTGGCGTCGTAGCCGTTCACGAGGATGAGCAACGGCCGCACCGCGGTCTCGTGGCCGGGGGCGGGAATGAGGTAGACGGGCATGCGGACCGCCCCGTGCTCCGGGTCCGCGAGAATGACCTCGTCTCGTGGCACCGGAACGTCGCGCAGCGCCATGCCCCGGTCGAAGGCCTGCATCTGCGCCCGGTAGGCGTGCAGCAACCGGGGGTCGACCGGCGCGCCGTACAGCGGATGATAGGCGCTGGCGTAGAAGGCACTGGCCCGTAGGTACAGATCTTCGGCACTTGAGCGGTGCCCAGCAGAGGCTGCGGCCTCCGCTTCAGCCACGGCCCGGTCACCGGCGGTGACCCAGGCGTCGTAGAACGCGCCGTCGTCGCCGTCGCCCACCGCTGCAGCCACCGCGGCGACGTCACCGTGGTCGCCGCCGCCGTACGGTGTGTACCCCAGCATCCAGGTGCCGAACTCGTCGTGCATCTCGGCGATGAACAGTTGGCCGGAGGCGTTGCCCATCGCCTGAGCGTACCGCCGGACTGCCACCCGATCCGCTTGTCCGCCGACTGTGACGCAGTCCCGCTCCAATGACAGGACGGCAGCACACGCCGCGACGACGCGCATGCATGATGCTCCAGCCGCGATGACCCCAGCGGGTGTTGCCGTCCGCGGCGGGGGCACGACGACGTCGACGAACGGCTCCGGCATGACGACCTGCCGTTCCCGGACCAGCGCCTCTCCTGGTGCCTGGGGAACGGCATCGGCAGACGGGTCCGACGGTGGTCCGGGAGCACTGTCGGATCCGCTGCCCACGATGCTTCCCATCGACCTGTCCTGTCGGCTGTGGTCGCTGAGTGAACGGCCGGGACCGTGAAGGGTCAGGGCGAGATCCGGGGGTGGGAGGACAAACGCGGGGGTGGAGACGTGGCCCAGGGCGCGGGACGGTCTTGGCCGCGCATGCGCTGGTATCGGCGGCGGTTCAACCGGCTGACCCGGGCGGCTGCGCTTTCCTCCGGGGAGACGGGATCGGGCCCCAGCACTGGGTCCTCGCCGGTCTGGTAGCGAGTGGTCCAGACCTGCAGCACGGCCCAGGTCACGGCGGTCAGCGGCACGGCCAGCACCGCTCCGGCGACCCCGGCGAGCACGGTGCCGGCCGACAGGGCCAGCAGCACCACGAGAGCGTGCAGACGCAGGGTGTGGCCCATGACCACCGGGTGCAGGAAATAGCCTTCGAGGTGATTGACGACCACCACGATCAGGACGACGATCAGCGCCGCGACCGGGCCGTTGGTCACCAGCGCCACCAGTGCGGCCAGTGTTCCGGCGACCAGGGCGCCGACGATGGGAACGAAAGCGGTGAGGAAGACGATGATCGTCAGCGGAACGACCAGGGGTACTCCCGCCGCCCAGAGCCCGATCCCGATGAAGGTGGCATCGACGGTGGCGATCAGTGCGATACCTCGCACGTAAGAACCCAGGATGCTCACCGCCCGGTCCCCGGACTCGGCGAGCTTGGCCCGGGTGTTCCCGGTGAACCAGCGCAGCATGAAGCTCCACAGGCGGGGACCGTCCTTGAGGAAGAAGAACAGGACGATGACCATCAGCACGGCGCCGGTCAGCACCTCGGAGGCCACCGTCAAACCGCTCAGGGCGCTCTGCCGGGCGCCGGCGCTGGCGAGGTAGTCCCTGAGCTGGGCCAGGGCCGCGTTGAGCGTGTCCGCGTCCACCGGCGCCGGCAGGGGTCCGGTGGCGAGGAACTGCTGAAAGTGCTGCCAGCCGGTCGTGGCCGCAGTGACCAGGTCGTCCAGCTGCCCGCGCACCCCGAGCACCACCCCCGTGATGACCCCGCCCATGACGCCGAGCAGGCAGGCGAAGACGGTAACCGCCGCCCCGGTGTTGCCCCACCCAAGGTGCGTCAGAACCTGGACCAGGGGGCGGACCGCGCAGGCGAGAATGAGCGCGACCACCACCGCCAGCACGACGGTCTTCAGCGCCAGTAGGACATAGAGCACCATCGCTGCCACGGCCGTGAGCGCCAGTAGTTGCACGGCCCGTGCCCCGGCCCGGCCCAGCCCGTCGGCCCACGGGGACACCGCCTGCGGCGCGGGAGGCGACGAGTCAACGGCAGAGGCCGTTCCTGACGGCAGGGGTGCGCGGGGCGACGATTCGACCTCTGGACGCTCCGACTGGCGACGAACAGGGAGGAGGTGCGGAAAGGTTCGCACAGGGACCACTTCCTACGGCCGGTGAACGCCGACGCGGCTCATCGTACGCCCGTCGGCGGGAAAAGGATCCCTGCGTCGTGCACACGACGACGGTCGTCAGCACGCGGCTCCGACAACTGTCAGCGCGGCGCTGCCCAGCCCTACCGGAGTCGCCACGTGCCAGGAGCAGCGTGGCGGTGGTCTCACATGTGATCGTGCTCGCGCCCATGAACTCCCGTCTCACCCGCGTCGTGGTTGCCCCGCGGTGCCGGGCACGACTGCGTCCGGCAGGCCGGGGTCGAGTGCTGGAAAGCTCACATGACGGCCGACGTCAGTCGGCAGACGTTGTCGAGGTAGCGCTGGTATCGGGGTTGCCTTCTCCATTCGGCCAGGGAGAGTTGGTGGGCGACCGCACGGTACTGCCTGTCGTTGGCCTGTAGACGTGCCACCAGGTCCCCGCCGAAGGCGAGCAGCATGATCTCGTAGTCGAGGGTGAAGGAGCGGAAGTCCATGTTCGAGGAGCCGATGGCGGCCACGCTGTCGTCGATCGTCAGGTACTTCGCATGCAGCACCGTCGGGGCGGGATAGAGGTGGATGCGCACGCCTGCCTCCAACAGGACGCGATAGTACGAACGCTGAGCGTGCCCCACCAGGAACTGGTCGGCCTCCTTCCCCACGAACAGCTCCACCTGTACCCCGCGGTAGGCGGCCGTCGTGATCGCTGCCAATAACGATTCGTCGGGCACGAAGTACGGACTGGTGATCGACACCTTCTCGACGGCCAGATGGACCAGGGAGGTGAAGATGCGAAGGTTGGGTTCGGAGGGGAACCCTGGTCCCGAGGGAATGAGCTGCATGGCATTGGCAGTGCCTCCGGGAACGAGTTCCGGCTTCCGGACGAAGTGCTGCCGGGGGTCGAGCTGCTCCCCGGTCTCGGTGTACCAATCGGTGGCGAAGACCGCTTCGACCGAGAGCACGATGTTGCCGCTGACCTTGATGGTGAGGTCCTTCCACCGACGCCCGAGTCGTGCGTTCTTCGCGCTGCCATAGGCCGGGTCGATCATGTTGTGGGAGCCGACGAAGGCGGTCTCGCCGTCGACGACGAGCAGTTTGCGGTGGTTGCGCAGGTCGGGGCGCCGCCACTGAGCGCGCAGTGGGGAGATCGGCATCATCAGGTGCCACTCGATGCCTGACTCCGTCAGTCGGCGGCGGAAGTGCCGCCACCCCGGATATTTGCGTGAGCCGAGGTGATCCATCAGCAGACGTACCGCAACGCCTCGCCCTGCAGCATCCGCCAACGCAGTGAAGAACGGGTCGGTGGTGTCGTCCCACGCCATGATGTAGAACTCCACGTGCACGTAATTTTGGGCGGAGGCGACGGCAGCGGTCATCGCGGCGTAGGCCTCGCCCGTGTCGCCGAGGAGCCCTTCGTCGGTCCCTGTGATGCAGGGCAGGGCGGTGAGCCGACGAGCCATGCGCAGCACCGACTCCAGGGCCGGCGAAGGTTCGGCGCCGAGGGGTACCGAGGGAAGGTGCCCGGTGTGTTCGATCAGCCGCTGATTGGCCTCGGCCTGGATAGCGTGCCTACGCCCCCGCACATAGGGGCTGCCGATCAGCCAGTACAGCGGGAAACCGACTAAGGGCACGAACAGGATCAGCAGCAACCACGCCGATGACGACGACGGGCGGCGATTCTCCGGCACGGTCCCGACGGCGACCAGCTTCAGACCGTACTCCATGGTGAGGAACACGGTCGTCACTACGTGCACCCAGCCCATGGCCACGGAGTCTACTGTGGCTTGGCCGAGACGCCCGTGGTTCTTCCGCCCCGGGACTCGCCATGTGTGGGCGAGATGTCGTCCCGGCACCCGGTCCTGTGCACGGGTCCCACCCGTGCGTCCCAGGAGTCGGGCTAGTCGATCAGGAAGCGGCCGATGGCGAGGAATCGCACAGCGTCCACGGTCAGGAACAACCCCACCAACCCCAGCGCCGTTCCGAGCAACAAATGGGCCAGCGGGCCCAGGCGTTTTTGGGCAGCCGTCACGATGCGCACCATGGCGGTGTGCCTCTTGGCCATGATGGCGACGAGGAGCAGGGCCAAGGGCAGCTGGGAGATCAGAGCCCAGAGGGTCCATCCGGCTCCCACCAGCCACTGGGGTTGGTCGCCCGCCGCAGTCACGAAGATCTCGAACGGCACGTCGAACACGACGATGGCGACGAATCCGAGGGCCGTGAGGTACAGGCCTGTCACGTTGGGAGGACGCCGGGTCGAGCTCCGCGCGCCGTGATGACGGCGGACCAGGCGGTGGGTGGCGTAGACGAGCAGCCCCACCCCTACCGCGAGTTCGATCCAGGCCGCTGTGGCCCCATCGCGCAGCAGAGCATGCCAGTCCACCCGCGACAGACGCGAACCGACCAGCGCGGTCAGGACGATCCCGCAGATCGCGGTCCCCGAGATCAGCACGGCCCCGAAGCCCAGCACATGGCGATGCGGAATCCCGGAGCCCAGCGCGGCCGCCCCGATCAGGGCTGGCCCGGGGTCGAATCCGCCCAAGCCTGTCGCGGCCGCTGTTCCGATGAAGCTCCACAGGTCCACCGCTCGCCCTTCCGCCGCTGCACGGGCCGCTTCATCCACGTGACGATCAACGTGATTTGTCTACCGCAGGACCGGCTCCTTGCCTAGGCTAAGAGCGGATGTCACCGGGAAGGATCTCCGCCCATGGGTATTTCCGCGCCGGTTCCCTTGGTTCCCACTGCCGCCGATGCCGACGGGCCCGTGCCCGCGTCCGGACTTGCTCCGGTGCCGACTGCCCGTGAACGGTGGGCGAAGGTGCTGGTCTGGGCTTTCGCCCTGGCCACGGTCCTCGCCCTCGTGCTGTGGTTCGTGCACTTGCTGCGCCCCTCCCTCGTGCACTGGCCGACCATGATCCTGGGTGCGCTCAACATCCCGTTGAGCCCATCGCTGGTCTCGGTTGTCACCCTGTTCCTGCTCACCGGGGCCCTTATCCGGCGCAAGCGCATGGCCCTGGTGATCGTTGCCGCCTTCGAACTGGCAGGGATGCTGATCTCTGCGGGCATCCTCGTCGGGGTGTGGGGCTTCGACCTCGAGGTGGGCCCGGCAGCGAGGACAGGGCCCACCCACCTCGCCTTCGAGGTGCTGGCGGTGGCGGTGGGCCTACCCCTGCTGTGGTTGACCTGGTGGGTGCGAGACGCTTTCCCGGCACGCACGCGGTCAGGGGCTGGTGGGGCCGCTGCGTTGACGCTCGTGACCGGGGTCGCCCTGTCGGTGGCCCTCACTCATGTCCTGCTGCTGGCAGTCACCGCCACGGCGGTCGACGACTGGGCCGTCCTGGCCGCGGCGATCTCCCGTGCCCTGGGAGTACCGGTGGGGAATCCGCGCTTCCACGAGGCGGTGCCCGAGTGGATTCCCTTGTTGACCTCGGTGCTGCTGGCCTTGACCCTCATCTCGGCCCTCTACGTGTTCCTCCGCCCGTCCCGGCGCAACGAGGACTGGTCGGGGGAGCAGGAGGTGGCGTTGCGCTCGTTCCTGGCCGCCCACGGAGAGGACGACTCACTGGGGTACTTCGCCACGCGTCGTGACAAGGAGGTCGTCTACTCCCCCGATGCCCGGGCGGCGGTGGCCTACCGGGTGGTCGGGAGTGTGTCTCTGGCCGCCGGTGACCCGGTGGGAGACCCGTTGTCCTGGCCCCAGGCGGTTGCGGCGTGGAAGGAACGTGCCCGCCGGTACGGCTGGACCCCGGCGGTGCTGGCGGCATCCGAGGCCGGAGCGAGGACGCATGCCGCAGCAGGGCTGGCAGTCACCACGCTGGGGGACGAGGCTGTCCTGCACACCGATCGGTTCTCCCTCGCCAGCACGTCCATGACCGAGGTACGCCGAGCGGTACGCCGAGCCGGCCGGGACGGGTTGAGCGTACGGATCCGCCGTCACGCGGAGCTGCCCGCTGGTGAGCTGAGGCGACTGGGGGCCCTGGCGGAGCAATGGCGTGGAGACGAACCGGACCGCGGGTTCTCCATGGCGCTGAACAGGTGGGCCGATCCGGCCGACGAGCAGTGTGTGGTCGTGACCGCTCATCGCCGCGAGGGCGAGGTGGTGGGCCTGCTCTCGTTCGTGCCCTGGGGGCGGCGTGGTCTTTCCCTGGATGTGATGCGCCGGTCCCCCGACGCGCCGAACGGCACCACCGAGCTGATGGTCGCCGAGCTCATGGAGCAGGGCTCGGCACGCGGGTTCACAAAGGTGTCGCTGAACTTTGCGATGTTCCGCTCGGTCTTCGTCGACGCCGAACGACTGGGTGCCGGTGGATTGACCCGGATCAACAGTTCCGTCCTGGGGTTCTTCGACCGGTTCTTCCAGCTGGAGAGCCTCTACCGGGCCAACGCCAAGTACCGCCCGGAGTGGGTGCCCCGCTATCTGTGCTTCGACGGTTCCTTGGCCCTGGCCCGCACCGGGGCCGCGGCCGGCCAGGCCGAGGGCTTCCTGCCCATGCCCTTCACCGCACCGGCATCGCAGCACCAACTCGACGAGAGTCAGCTGCGCCGGATCCGGGCGCTCCAGGAAGCACCGGTATCCGTGCGGGAGCCCCGACGCACCCAGCAGACCCAGCACCGACTCCGGCACGCGCGCCTGCTCCAAGAGGCCGGAATGCCCCCGTACCCGATCGGAGTGGCCCCCGCCTCCTCCGTGGGACTCGTGGACCCGGCCGCGGCGACCGTCACGACGCCGTCCACCGACGACGACAGGTCACGGCCCCGATGGCGGGTGCACGGACGGGTGCGGGGCATCCGCCACCACGGCGGGGTGCTCTTCCTGGATGTCACCGACGGCGGAACCACCCGTCAGGCCGTGCTCGAGCGCGACGTCCTGGGGGTGGAGCACTTCGGCGTGCTGGCCCGGGCCCTGGACACCGGGGACCTGATCGTCGCGGAAGCATACCCCGGTCGATCCCGAACCGGGACGCCCTCCCTGCTCGTGTCGGCTCTCACGGTGGTGGCCAAGGCGCTGCACCCGGTGCCCTTCTCCGGGTTCGAGGACCCGGAAGCACGGTTGCGGCGCCGATCCACCGATCTGATCGTGCACCCCCATGACCTGGACGTGCTCGCAGCTCGTTCGGCCGCGATCACGGCGATGCGCCGATTCCTCGTGGAGGCCGGCTACCGGGAGGTGGAGACCCCCATGCTCAACACCGTCCACGGTGGCGCCTCCGCACGCCCGTTCCGGACCTTCATCAACGCCTACGGCACCGCGCTGACCATGCGCATCGCTCCGGAACTGGCCCTCAAGCGGCTGCTCGTGGCCGGGGCGGGACCCATTTTCGAGATCGGGCGCAACTTCCGCAACGAAGGCGCGGACGCCACGCACAACCCTGAGTTCACCTCGCTGGAGGCCTACCACCCACTGGCCGACTACCATGACATGCGCGAACTGACCGAACGTCTCATCAAGACCATGGCCACCACCCTGCACGGTTCACCCCTGCTGCCCCTGCGCGACGTCCACGGCGCCGGACGGGTCTCCGTGCTCACCGACGTTTCCGGCCCCTGGCCCGTGGTCCGGGTCACCGACGCCGTCTCGCGGGCGGTCGGACGCCCCGTCTCGATCACCTCCGATCTCGACGAGCTGCTGGAGATCGCCGCCGAGCACGGAGTCGGCATCGGGCCGGGCAAGGGAGCAGGTGCCGTGCTGGAAGAGCTCTACGGTGAGCTGGTGGAACCGGCCACCATCCACCCCACCTTCTACTGCGACTTCCCGGCCGAGACCTCCCCGCTGACCGCCCCGCATCGGAGCGTTCCCGGGCTCGTCGAACGCTGGGACCTGGTGGCCAACGGGATGGAGATCGGCACCGCGTACTCAGAGCTCACCGACCCGGTCGAGCAACGGCGACGCCTGACCGAGCAATCCCTGAAAGCGGCCGCCGGGGACGTGGAAGCCATGGAGATCGACGAGGACTTCCTCTACGCCCTGGAGACGGGCATGCCACCGGCCGGAGGCCTGGGCATCGGAGTGGACCGGCTGGTGATGCTCCTCACGGACAGCACCACGATCCGCGAAGTACTCACCTTTCCGTTCGTTCGTCCTCCTTCCCCACGCGCTTGAACCCGCGGGATCGAACCCCGACATGGTCGTGTCCATCGGTTGGGGCGCCCCTGCATGGCCCAGGCGATCGGCCCTTCACCTCGCGAGGCCACGGTCGGGGACAGTCAAGTGACAGGAGAAGAAGTGCCTGACTACGAACTTACCGAGTGGGTGCCGCTGGTCACCACGGTAGTGCTCTTGGTGATCACCGCCGGGTTCGCGGTCCTGTGGCTGCCCGGCCACCGGGGACCTGGATGGGGCAAGTACCTCGTGCAGGCCCTGGCCTTGGTCCTGGTCACCCTGCTCACGGTCCTCACCCTGTTCCTGAAGCTCAATGCGGACAACCGTTGGTACTCCTCCTGGGCGGACCTCTTCGCCGGTGACGCACCCCGACCGGTGACGGAGACGGTGATCGGTGCGGAACCCGGGCGCGTGAGCTCCCCCGCACCGCTGGACGGTCCGGCGTTCAGCGACCTTCAACGGAATCCGCGGTCCAATCCTGACATCGGGTCCCAGATCGCCGCGGCGTCGGATGAAGGTCAGTGGGTGTCCTTCGACCTGGCAGGGCCCACGACCGGCATCACCCAGCAGCTGCTGGTGTGGTTGCCCCCGTCCTACCTGGACCGCCCTGACCGCGCCTATCCGGTCCTGACCGCCTTCACCGGCTTTCCCGGGACTCCCGAGGCCTACATCCACACCTTCGACTTCGACCGCATTGTGCGGGACCAGGTGGCCCAGGGGCAGCTGCGCGAGCCGATCGTGGTCATCCCCGACGTCTACTCCTCAGGGCTGGACTCCGAGTGCGTCGACGGCTCCGGCGGGCACTACGAATCCTGGGTGTCCGTGGACGTAGTGGAGTGGGTGAACACGAACCTGCGCGCCGCCGACGACCCCCAAGCATGGGCCACCTTGGGCTACAGCGCCGGCGGCTGGTGCGCCACGATGCTCTCGGTACGCCATCCAGACCAATGGCCCCGATCGATCAACATTGCGGGCTACTTCTCCCCGATCTACACACCGGGCCAGCAGTGGGCGGCCCCCGACGACCCCCGTTACACGCTGGGAACGAGCGTCGCCCAGCACCGACCCGACGTGGACATGTGGTTCTTCAGCGGCGGCGGCGACCCAATGCCACTGCAGTCCTTGGCCTCATTCCAGCCGCAGGTGCTGGCGCCGACCTCGCTGACCACCCGCATCACCAGCTCGGGCGGACACCGCCCCGACGTGTGGCGCCCGGCCATGGTCGACTCCATGACCTGGTTGGGAGACACGTCGTCCTACTTCGCGCCCATGGCCTGACCCTCAGGCGCGGCACCCGACCTGAGCCTGACTTCCCCATCTTGCGAGCACGCGCGGAATCGGCGCCGGTGCCACTCGGCGGGCCGATTGATTCGTGGGATCGCCCGGTGATCCTGCCCGACGGAACTGCTCACCCGTCGTCGAGGCCACCTTTCGGCGCCCCGACCGGGCGGACGTCGATGATGGGCAGGTCCCCGTCCGTCTCGATGGCGTCCCCGCCCCCGTTGCGGGCGTGATAGCCGGTGGAGTACTGCTCGACGACGTGGACCGTGGCGCCGACCGAGTGCAGGGACGAGACGACGAGATCACGCTCGCGGTCGGTGTCCGCGGCGATCTTGTGCGTGATCTGGAGGGTGAACAGGGACAGTCCCACGCGCCGGTCGAAAGTCGCCGCCCCGATGAGGTCGACGGCGTACCCGCCCGGCAGCCTCCACCCCGGCGGGCAGCTCCAGAACCGGACGTGGTGGCGCTGGGCCGGGCTGCCCGCCACCTCCCGCTCGAACGCCAGGGACTGCCGGGACCCGAAGGCGAACAGGGGGCTGACGGGCGCCGCCGGGTAGCTCCGGCGCAGCAGGGACGCCCGCACGATGCGCCAGCCGGTGCCCAGGCTCAGCGGATCCGCGGCGGTCCAGCCGGCCCCGACCATCGCGGCGGACAGCTGCTCGGGGGTACCGACCACCGCCAGGTTGACCGGGTCCCCCAGCAGGCCGTCGGAGGTGCGGGCCCGCCCGATGAAGTAGCTGGGGACGTAGATGCCGGTGAGCAGACGGTTCAACCGCGGCAGGAGCACATAGGCCGTCAGCACCCACAGCGGCAGGAACAACCAGGGCAGACGCCCGTCGTCGTCGACCTCCTCGAGGACGAGATGGTAGACGCCCCAGCCGGCCAGCACGCTGGTGACGAGGAAGCCGGACCGGTGCGCCCACAGCACCACGGTGGCCCGCCGGGCCCCGCCCCTGGGCAGCGGGCTCCGCTCCTCGCCGTCGGGGTGCCCACGTCCTGCATCCATCTCGTGCTCCCCGCCCCGTGTCCCGCACCGGACGCCCCCGGCGCCGATCATGGTGTCACCAGGCTAGTGACGACCCCAGCACCGGCGGAAGCACCGCCTGGGGCCGCCGCACGATCGGGTGGTGTCCGAGCTGGCTGATGGCCGCTATCTTGGCCATATGTAAAGCAAGGGGAAGGGGGCGTGCCTGGTCCCGCTGGTTGCGGCACAACCGGTTTTTGCTCGACGGGCTCTGGGAACGTTGAGGGCAGACGAGGGTTTCCACGGTGCGGGTTCTACCCGTCGGTTAGGGAAATGTGGGGCCCTGGTGAGGATCGTTCCTTGTCAGCCCGACAGAAGCTTCCCTGCCGTGGGGAAGGGCCCGGGGCAGGGCCTGAGGTTTCCAGCATGCGATGAAGGATGCTCACCCATGGACCACCAGTTTTCCGTGCTCGTCCAGGTCGAACTGCACGGCGCCTACGTGCGCCTGGTCGTCACCAGGTCCGTGACCGAGGCCAACCAGCACGCCCTCCATCCTCTGGTGGCCCGGGCCCGGACGCTGATCCCGCCGGTGACGGTGACCGTCGATCTCACCGGTGCCGAGCATGTGGAGGCGGGCGCGGTGGACCTGCTGCGCTGGGCTCTTGAGCACGACGGCACCGCAGAAGGGGTCGGCCCGGTGGAGGTGCTGACCGCGGCCGAGATCCCCGCCCATCGCCCTGTGACCGCCCTGGCGGGCCACCGGAGGAACGGGGCCGGGCCCCTGAGGCTGCTGCCGCGGCCGGCGTGAGCCCCGGAGGGCGCCGGTCCTCGGGCCGCCTCTGACCACGCCAGTCTGGCGAACCGTCTCGGGACGGTCGCAGCAGCGCCGGGTCACGTCGTGACTGTCGTGCTCGGGTCCTGGTCGCGTGCAGGCTGGGCTGGAGTGCCTCGGTGTTACGAGCGACGGAGGGCTCTTCCGGATCGGGGTCCACAGCCAGGCGGTGGCAGGGCCGGTCCGTGAGCAGTGGTGTGGACGCTCACGTACGAGATGCGCTTCGGATGCTTTCCCTTCGATGTCGGCGCCGCCGATGACCTCCCAGGGCAAGCGGGTCTGCTCCGCCCCGGCACCGTCGGGCTCTACCGTGGGACCTCAGTTGCCCGGGTCCGGGTGTCGCTGAAGGATCTGGCGGGCGACCTCGGCCATGGGCCGGCCCCGGGTGAGTGAGGCCGTGAGCAGCACGGCGTGGGCGTCGTCGGGGTCGGTGGACCGTTGTTCCATCAGCATCCCGGTGGCCCGATCGATCGCCTGCCGATCCTTCAACCCGGCCTGCAACGCAACACTGAGCTGTTGCGGCGCCTCCGCGGTCTGGGCCGAGCCCAGCAGTGTGGCTGCAACCGCGGCCAGCAACCCCAGTTGCTGCTCCTCGTGGCCGGTGAAAGCATTATCGACGGTGGCGTAGACCTTCATCGTCCCCAAGCATCGGTCCTGGAACACCAGCGGGACACTGAGCATCGAGCGGATCCCCGAGCCAGCAGCAGCCGTCGACCACTGGGGCCACCGGTCGTCGTCGGTGGTGTCGTTGATGCGCTGGAGGGTCGCGGTGGCCCAGGCGCTCAGGCAGGGGCCGTTGCCGAGGTCGTACTGGAGGGCGTCGGCGGTCTCCACGAGATGATCGGTGGCCCCGGTGCTGGTCCGGGTGCCGTGGGCGTCGATCAGGGAGACCCCTGCCCCGGCCACGGAGGGGATGAGGTCCTGGGCGACCTGTGCCAGCTGGTGCACCGCGACCACGGCGTGCTCCTGGGACAGGAGCATGGTCTGGATCCGGGCGAAAACCGCGGTCAGCTCTATGGGTGAGGATTCGGGTTGCAAGGGGACCTCCTCGGTCCAGCGGGGCGGGTCGAACCTACTGGACACCGTGCGCGCCGCCACTGTTTTGACGACCGGTCGTTTTTCGCTCGCGAGGTGCCCCTTCACTGAAGACTACGCCTGCTGCCAGAGGACGAGTCCGGCCGTCGAAGATCGCGGGGCCCGCACTGTCGCCGCGCAGATGAACTCGCTCAAGGGGGCATCTGCAGGCATGGGTGAGAGTAGAAGGAGGTGATGTCCACCCGGAACGGAGTAGCCGCGCCGGGCGGGCAACACGAGTCGTCCTGGTACATCACCGACGCCGGAGGCCACCTGCGGCGAGGCAGCGCGGACGGGCCGGGAGGGCCTGCTTCTACCTCGGGCGGCTTGGGCCGTCGAGGCGTGACGCAACCGGTGCTCCTCGGCGGGGATCGTGAGCGGTTGGTCGTTGCTGGCGCGGTGGTCGAGTTCAAACCGGGCGCGTGGGCGGCTTCGAGGTCCTCACCGAAGATTCTCCGGCCGCTGGTTGATCCGGTATCCGAGCGCCTGTCCGTGGAGGCCTGTCGCCGTCACGGTGGGTTCTCCAGGTGCCTCGTCCGTGGTGGGCGCCCGAGGTATCGCCCCCGGCCTCTGAGGAGAAGAATGGTGGCATCGGCAGGCGGCGGGCTTGCCCGAAGGTCAAGCCCTTTCAGGGGCTGAATGGCCTGTCAGAGGAGAGCTGATGGAACCGGCTTCAGCGAGGGCCCAGCTCAGTGCTGCGTTGGCTCGCGTTCAGGACGTGTTCGTAGAGGCCGGGACAACCGCCGAGGCCGTGGACCGACTGGTGGAAGTGGCCCGGGATCTGATCCCCCTGGCGGTCGGGGCCGGTATCAGCGTCGTCGACGAAAACGGAGCGTGCACCACCGTCGCCGCCACAGATCCAGCAGTGAGCGCAGCCGATGCGCTGCAGTTCGAGCTCGGGGCCGGGCCGTGCTTGCGCGCCTGGGACACGGTGAGCCCCCAGTACGTGCCCGACACCACCACCGATTCCCGGTGGCCCGCATGGGGACGGGCGGTGGCCGAGGCAGGGATCCGCTCGGTGCTCAGCGTCCCGCTGGTGATAGAGGGTCAGGAGATCGGGGCGTTGCAAGTCTACGCCGCCGAACCCCACGCTTTCACCGACCACGAGGAACACCTGCTGAGTCTGCTCGCCGGCCCGGTGGCGGTGCTGCTGGGGGTGGACCGCACCCGGCGCCACGACGACACCTTGCTGGACGCCGTCGCGGACAGGGATCGGATCGAGCGCGCCGTGGGGGTGCTGATGGAACGCCGGAGCCTGTCCGAGGACAACGCCCGCACCAGCCTGCTGGACACCGCCCGCGACCAGGGCGAGACCCTCGCCCAGACCGCCGACCACCTCCTGGACAACACGGACCGACCGGACTGAACGACCACAGTGCCCGGCCGCCCCGGTGGTGGACCCACACTCAGCGCAGCGGTATGCGCTGCAGCTTCCTCAGTCCTCCTGGGTGTTGTCGCCGTTGACGAGGTCCGAGACGTAGGGGGCCTGTTGCGGAGGAATCCGGGCGATCAACTCATTGGCGGCATGGGCCAGCAGGTCGCGTTGGAAGGGCGGCAGGCTGAAGGACTGGTGCAGGTAAGCATCGACCTCAGTCTCCCCGGCCTCACCGCCGAGGCTGAAGTAGTGCAACCACAGCTGGTCTCGGGTGATCCCGGCACGGTGGGTGGCCTGGCGCAGCAGGCGGGCCTGTTCGCGGGCCACGGCGTCATCACCGGCCAGCACTAGGAATCCGTGCCGAGGGAACCGGCCAGGACCGATCGGGCGATCTCCAGCAGGGGTCGGCCCTGGTCCCGGGAGGCCTCCAGCAGCGCCACCCGGGCGTGGTGCTGGTCCAGCCCGCGGCGTTCCATCACGATCCCGGTGGCCACATCCACGGTCTGCCGGTCGGTCAGGGCGGTGCGCAAGGACTGGCTGAGCCGGTGCGGGGCCTCGGAGGTCTGCGCGGCACCCAGCAGAGTCGCGGCCGCCGCCGCCAGCAGGCTCAACCGCCGCTCATCAGCGGCGGTGAACCCGTCAGCGGTAGTGGTGTAGACCTTCAGCGCCCCGATGCAGTGACCCTTGTACAGCATCGGAGCGCTCATCGCCGAGCGGACCCCCAGCGTCAGCGCCCCCGCGCACCAGCCCTGCCACCGGGTCTCGGTGGCAGTGTCGTCCACCCGTTGCAGGGCCTCGGTGGCCCACGCACTCAGGCACGGACCCTCCCCCAGCTCGTACTGCAAGGTGTCCCCGGCCTCGGCCACCGCGTCTGTGGTGCCGGTGGACGTGGTGTGCCCCTGATCGTCGATCAGCGAGGCCCCGGCACCGATCGCGGAGTCCACCACGTCCTGGGCGACCTCGGCCAACTGCTCCACCGCGGAGGTGGCGCTCTCCTGGCTCAGCAGCATGCCGTGGATGCGGGCGAAGACCGTGGTCAGCTCCGTACCCGAAAATTCGGTCTCCATGATGACCTCCCCGGTCTGGCGGACCCGCTCCATGTTCCCTGACGACCGGGAGCACAGGGGAGGGTGTGATCCGCTCGAGAACTGCCCTTGCACTCCAGGATACTCCCAGCACGTCTAGAGATGAGGTTCCACTTCTGGCCCGCGCCCAGTAGGCGGTCCCAGTGCTATGCAGTACCGTCCAGGCCACTTTCACCCTCGGCCTCGCCTGCCCCATCGGCCATCCTTTTCCGGTCGCCGTTGCGCAGGTCCCAGGAGTAAGGGGCGTGGCCACCGATCCTGTGGTCGATGAGCTCGTTGGCCGCGTGGGCCAGCAGGTCACGCTGGAGTCCGGGCAGGCCCAGGCAGTCGTGC
>NZ_JAVKPV010000075.1:0-539 GCF_040981075.1 Kocuria sp. CPCC 205263
CGCGTCCCCGGTCCTCTGCTGGGGCGGCAGGATCCCGAGCTGCCACCCGAGCCAGGCCGTGCGCATGTCCTCGGCGCCGGTGCGCCGGGCCTGCTCCGTGATCGGCGGCGGGGCCGGCCGCCCGGCCGGTGCGATGTCCCGCAGGGAGCGGACGGCCACCTGCACGAGCAGGCCCAGCACGAGCAGGGCGGCGACGACCAGGACGGGGATCATGGCCGTGCGCCGGCGACCGAGGACGCGGGCCGCGCCGGCGTGGGCGGTCGGCCGCGGGTGCCACTGTTCCGAGTGATGCTCATGACGGATCCTCCCGATCCCTGCAACCTCTGGGGGACCATTCTATCCGCGCTCGGCGGCGGCGTCCCCCGATACGCTGGATCCATGAGATCCGCCGCGCTGTCCGTGTCCGCCGCCGTCCTGCTGCTCGCCTCCGGCTGCGCCGCCGGGAGCACCGAGCAGGAGGCCCTGCTGCGGGAGCACGGGCTGGCGGGCGCGAGCACGCAGGAGGTCGTCGAGCGGCTCGACCGCACGCACGACGACCG
>NZ_JAVKPV010000076.1:0-539 GCF_040981075.1 Kocuria sp. CPCC 205263
GCCCACGTGGCCGCGGAGTTCCGCGTCTCCCGCCCCACGGTGGCCACCTGGGTGACCCGCTACCTGCAGGCCGGCGAGTCAGGGCTGGCCGACCGCCCGTCGACCCCGCGGCACAGCAGCACCCGCACCCCGGCGACGGTCGTGGAGCTCATCGAGGCCCTCCGCCGGAAGCGCAAGTGGTCGGCGCGGCGCATCCACCGCCACCTGGCCGAGCGAGCCATCGAGATCAGCCTGCGCACCGTGGGCCGGTGGCTGCACCGGTTGGGGATCTCCCGCCTGCGCGACCTCACCCCCGAGGGCGAGAACTCCCGCAGGGTCCCTGGTCGGATCCGGGCGGCGTGGCCCGGGCACATGGTCCACCTCGATGTGAAGAAGGTCGGGCGCATCCCCGAGGGCGGCGGCTGGCGCGCCCACGGCCGCGGGTCCACGGCCGCGAAGGCGGCCAAGCGCGGGCCAGGGGCCAGAGTCGGCTACACGTATCTGCACTCGGCCGTGGACGGTTTCTCCCGGCTGGCCTACACCGAGGCCCTCGCCGACGA
>NZ_JAVKPV010000077.1:0-537 GCF_040981075.1 Kocuria sp. CPCC 205263
GGGCTACCTCGGCAACCCCGACGTGGAGCACACCGTGACGGGCGGGCCGCTGCGCAACACGTTCGAGGTCGTGACGCCGAGCGGCGCGACCGCCGTGGACGACCAGTTCACGGTGATGGGCAAGATCTCCACCAACACGGGTGTCCAGGCCGACCGGGCGGTGGTCGGCGGTGACGGATTCATCGACGTGTTCGCCACGAGTCGCGGGGACCAGCTCCAGGTCGAGGGTCAGGAGGGGGTCTTCGAGACCACACCGATGGAGAAGGACGACGGTGACTCCGAGCGGGCCTACGCCCGGATCAAGTACACGGGTACGGCGCCGACGAAGGTGAGGGTCACCAACCTGGGTGACAAGCCGGTCAGCTCCGCCGAGGTGCCCGTCACCGACGTCTCGGTCACGACCGGCGCGACCTACGACGGCGCGAACCTGAAGGTCACGGCATCCTCGACGTCCGCGACGGAGCTGGACGTCGAGGGCTTCGGGACGCTGACCGCAGGCGCGGAGGGCTCGTTCGCCACGGTCGCGCCCCCGATGGA
>NZ_JAVKPV010000078.1:0-536 GCF_040981075.1 Kocuria sp. CPCC 205263
GATCCCGGTATGGTCCGGCAACCACGAGCGGTTCCGTCTCAACCGCGGCGGCAATCGTACGATCAACACCGCCCTGCACATGGCCGCCGTGACCCAGCAGAGGCTGGGCTACGAAGGAGCGGACTACGTGGCCAAGCAATTGGCCCGCGGCAAGACCCACACCGAAGCAATGCGACTGCTACGACGGAGGATCTCGGACCGAGTCTTCGCCGCTCTGCGCGCCGATGAGAAGGCCAAGGAGTCACCAATCGACCTCAGGCATCGCCCTGGTCCGGAACCAGTTCTCGAGGTTGCGGCTTGACATAGGAGCATCGCGGAGCTCGACCGCCCACACCACAGGTAGTGGCCTACATCGACGCCCACAAGGGCGAGTACGGGGTCGAGCCGATCTGCAAGGTTCTGCAGGTCGCCCCGAGCACCTATTACGCCGCCAAGACCCGCCCGCCCTCAGCGCGATCGGTCAGCGACGCGGCCACGACCGCGGTCATCGCCAAGGTGCATGCGGAGAACTACGGGGTGTACGGGGTCACCAAGGT
>NZ_JAVKPV010000079.1:0-535 GCF_040981075.1 Kocuria sp. CPCC 205263
CAGGGGGCCGGGGTGTGGGAGAAGCTGCACCGGGCAGTGCTCGAGGAGCTCTCCGAGCAGGAGATCCTCGACTGGTCGCGGGCCAGTATCGACGCGGTGTCCGTACGTGCCAAAAGGGGGGCGAGCTGACCGGCCCGAACCCCACCGACCGCGGGAAACCGGGGACGAAGTACCACCTGCTCACCGACGCGGCCGGGCTGCCCCTGCATGTGCTGGCCTCAGCCGCAAACGTCCACGACAGCAAACTCTTCGAGCCGTTGCTGGAGACCAACCCGAGTGTGCGTGGCCGGCGAAGGCGTCCGGGGCGGCCCCGCCGCCGGCCGGAGAAGCTGCACGCGGACAAGGGCTACGACTACCCGAGGTGCCGCCGCTACCTGCACCGGCGAGGCATCAAGGTCCGGATCGCCCGGCGCGGAATCGAGGCCAAGACCCACCTGGGCCGGCACCGCTGGGTCGTGGAGCGCACCATCTCCTGGGTCCTGCGGTTCAAGCGTCTCGGTATCCATTACGACCGCACTGCAGCCACGCTGCTCCC
>NZ_JAVKPV010000080.1:0-531 GCF_040981075.1 Kocuria sp. CPCC 205263
CGTTGATTACTGCAGGTTTGGGCTGGTTCTGGTTTCTGATGGTAACTGTTTCGCCATCAACCTTTATATCGGAGTTTTTTGTACGGTTTTTCTGCTTATCTATCGCATTATCAGCAGGACCATGTGCACGTGTCGAACCGGACTGTTCAG
This sequence comes from Kocuria sp. CPCC 205263, assembly GCF_040981075.1. NCBI lineage: Bacteria > Bacillati > Actinomycetota > Actinomycetes > Micrococcales > Micrococcaceae > Kocuria > Kocuria sp. CPCC 205263. The sequence goes on from NZ_JAVKPV010000080.1 coordinate 151, forward strand.
ATTGGTTTTTTGACGAAACGGAAAGTAGTGCCTGACGCCATGGAGCAATCAGCGACTGCAGTTTCCTACGGATTTCAACAGGGATTATCACTCGGCTTTTGCGGAAATCGATACTGAATACATCATCAAGTTCATGGGAGAAAACAAGCTCGACACGTAAACGGGTGATCTTACCTTCCTTCTTATACATTCGGTGAGGCCAGCCGTCATTCCATATCAACCGGTCTTCTCGATAGATATAGAACCCTTGGTTATCCAATCCGTATCTCACAGCCTCCTGCTCTTCCGCAGTCAGCTCATTCTGCGATGGAATCAGGCTTCCTCTGATTGTGAAAGAATAGTTGTTTCCATTGAACTCGACGTGGATTTTCTTTTCTTTCA
>NZ_JAVKPV010000040.1:0-1012 GCF_040981075.1 Kocuria sp. CPCC 205263
GGTCGATGAGCTCGTTGGCCGCGTGGGCCAGCAGGTCACGCTGGAGTCCGGGCAGGCCCAGGCAGTCGTGCAGGTAGGCCTCGACCTCGATCTGCCCGGCGTCGCCGCCGAGGGTGAAGTAGTGGAACCACAGCTGCTTCACCTGGATGCCGGCCCGGCCGGTGACCTCGCGCAGCAGGCGGGCTTGTTCCGCCCCGACACCGTCGTCATCCACGGGTGCCCCTCACCCTTCCGGGTCCGGGCGGCGCTGAAGGATCTGACGGGCGACCACGGCCATGGGCCGGCCCTGGGCCAGTGAGGCCGTGAGCAGCACGGCGTGGGCGTCGTCGGGGTCGGTGGCCCGTTGTTCCATCAGCATCCCGGTGGCCCGGTCGATCGCCTGCCGATCCTCCAGCCCGGCCTGCAACGCAGCACTGAGCCGATGCGGGGCGTCCGCAGTCTGGGCTGCGCCCAGCAGGGTGGCCGCCGCGGCGGCCAGCAGGCCCAGCTGCTGCTCCTCGTGGCCGGTGAAGGCGTGGGCGACGGTGGCGTAGATCTTCATCACCCCCAGGCACCGGTCCTGGAACACCAGCGGGACGCTGAGCATCGAGCGGATCCCCGAGGCGGCCGCGGCCGCGCACCACTGGGGCCACCGGTCGTCGTCGGTGGTGTCGTTGACGCGCTGGAGGGTCGCGGTGGCCCAGGCGTGCAGGCAGGGGCCGTTGCCGAGGTCGTACTGGAGCGCGTCGGCGGCCTCCACGAGATCATCGGTGGCCCCGGCACTGGTCCGGGTGCCGTGGGTGTCGATCAGCGAGACCCCGGCACCGGCCGCGGAGGGGATGAGGTCTCGGGCGACCTGGGCCAGGCGGTGCACCGCGGCCGTGGCGTGCTCCTGGGACAGGAACATGTTCTGAAGGCGGGCGAAGACCGTGGTCAGCTCCGTCGTGTGGGATTCGGTGTGCATGAGGTCCTCCTGGGCCCAGCGGGGCCGGGCGAGTCCACTGGGCACCAGACGCTGTCGCGGCGGCATCGA
>NZ_JAVKPV010000081.1:0-530 GCF_040981075.1 Kocuria sp. CPCC 205263
TACGGCCATAAGGTGCGCCCGGGAACGGGTTCCATGGGATCAGGTTAATCTTGCACGGCGTATCTTTCAGCAATTCTGCCAGCTCATGCGCATGCTCGGTACCGTCGTTGACGTGATCAAGCATCACATACTCGATGGTGACACGGCCCTGGTTGGCATTGGATTTCTCCAGGTAGCGGCGCACGCCAGCCAGGAAGGTTTCGATATTGTACTTTTTGTTGATCGGCACAATTTCGTCACGGATCGCATCGTTTGGCGCGTGCAGGGAGATCGCCAGCGCAACGTCAATCATGTCGCCCAGCTTGTCCAGTGCAGGCACTACGCCTGAAGTAGACAGCGTAACCCGGCGCTTGGACAGACCAAAACCGAAGTCGTCGAGCATGATTTCCATCGCCGGAACCACGTTGGTCAGGTTCAGCAACGGCTCTCCCATCCCCATCATCACCACGTTGGTGATTGGGCGGGTACCGGTCACTTTCGCTGCACCCACGATTTTTGCCGCACGCCACACCTGGCCGATAATTTCAGAC
>NZ_JAVKPV010000082.1:0-527 GCF_040981075.1 Kocuria sp. CPCC 205263
GATCGACGACGACGCCCCGCAGCCGCCCGAGGTCCAGCACCAGACCGCCCTCGACCGTGCCGTGGCCCGCCACGCCGTGCCCGCCGCCCCGCACCGCCAGCGGCAGCCGCGTGCGGTGGGCCGCGGCCAGGGCCCGGTCGATGTCATCGAGGTCGCCGGCCCGCACGACAGCGCGGGGACGCGCGTCGATCAGGCCGTTCCAGACGCGGCGGGCCCTGTCGTAGTCGGGGTCCCCCGGCTCGACCAGCCCCCCGGTGAGACGGTCCTGGAGTTCCTGGAGCGCCCTGGTCGTCCCGTTGCCCGGCGCACCGTGGTCGGTGGTGCTCATGGCTCCCGCTCCTGCGCGAAAGAAATCGTCAGCCCGGTGGCAAATTCTAGTCCGCCGCACGCCGGACTCGGCAGGTGCCCTCGTCACGCCTGCATAACTCCGCGCAGGACGTCAGGGACGGACGGTCCCGCCCGCTCCGGCGGCCGCCGTGGGCGGGACGGCCGGGTCGGTGGCCTCGGCCGGGTCCGTGGCCGGCGCG
>NZ_JAVKPV010000083.1:0-522 GCF_040981075.1 Kocuria sp. CPCC 205263
CCCCACCTACACGAACGGCTCCGGCACCGCCCTCAGCTACGGCGCGGACCTGCTCGAGGTCCCCGTCGACGAGGACGGCATGGACGTGGACGCGCTCGAGACGCTGGTCGCCGAGACCGGGCGCAACCCGCGGGCGGTCTACACGATCCCGAACTTCCAGAACCCCTCCGGCACCACGCTGAGCGAGCCGCGCCGGCGGCGCCTCCTGGACCTCGCCCACCGGTGGGGCTCCGTGATCATCGACGACGACCCGTACGGGGGCCTGCGCTTCGCCGGCGAGGACGTCCCCGGGTTCCGGGAGATCAGCCCGGACGACCCGCTCGTGATCTCGGTGCGGACCTTCTCCAAGGTCCTCGCCCCGGGGCTGCGCGTGGGGTGGGTGGACGCCGACCCGCGGCTGCGGAGGCTGCTGATCGCCGGCAAGCAGGCCATGGACACCTGCACGAACGTCCCCGGTCAGCACATCGTGGAGCGGTTCGTGCGCCAGGGCGGCTACGACGACCACCTGGCCGGCCTGCGCAC
>NZ_JAVKPV010000084.1:0-520 GCF_040981075.1 Kocuria sp. CPCC 205263
GAAGCGCCTGATGTGCTGGTGGGGGGAACCCCTTGCCAGGCATTCAGCATTGCGGGTTTACGTAATGGGCTGGCTGACGAACGCGGCCAGTTAACTTTGGCTTTTGTGGAACTGGTTAATGCAATCGATGAAAAACGCAGAGAACAGGGAAAACCACCCGTCACAGTCGTCTGGGAAAACGTCCCCGGCGTATTCAGCAGCAAAGATAACGCTTTCGGATATTTTCTTGCAGGGCTTGCCGGCGAAAGCTGCGCGCTGGAATCACCAGGGAAGCGATGGGCAAACGCTGGTTATGTGTTGGGACCAGAAAGAGCTATTGCCTGGCGAGTGCTCGATGCTCAATTTTTCGGAGTGGCCCAACGACGCAGACGTGTGTTTGTTGTCGCAACAGCTCGAGGGGATATCGATCCCGCAAAAATTCTTTTTGAGTCCGAAAGCCTGCGCCGGAATTCTCCGCCGCGCAGAGAAACGACGGAAATCGTTGCCGCCCTTACTGCGCGAGGCGTTGGAACATGTGGCG
>NZ_JAVKPV010000085.1:0-520 GCF_040981075.1 Kocuria sp. CPCC 205263
CAGGGGCTGACCCCCCTGCAAGTCCAGGAAATCAAAATCGCGCTGACCTACCAGCGCTAACCCCCGCGCGTGCCGCCGGGTCCACCCCGGCCCCGGCGGCGCTCGCAGTCCACCTGGGCCACCCACCGCGAGCGCGGACACCCCGGCCCCAGCGGCGCTCGCAGTCCCTATATTGCACGCGCTTAGTTGATAGTGTATTGTTGTTTTTGTTAGCGGGGCAGACGGCCCCAGGCACCGACTCCCCAGGAGGACACTATGGACACCACCACGCAGCGCGAGCAGCTGGCCCAGGTACTGGCCACCCACCGGACCCACCACACGGACAACGAGAGTTGGATCCTGACTAACTACGTGGAGCACTCCGGGAAGGAGTGGCCCGAGACGGTGGTGCTGCGCTACAGCGGCCCCGCGGGCCCCAGCCAGCGGGCCGAGTTCCCCGGCCTCTCCCGCGAGACCGTGGCCGAGGCACTGCGGGAGGCCAACTACTTCCGCACCAACCTGGGAGGCTTCGACCTCTACG